>JAZQQE010000066.1:0-3007 GCA_045628845.1 Oscillospiraceae bacterium | reverse complement strand
GCGCCCGCGGCCCCCCCGCAGAGCGGGGGAGTGACAGGGGCTCCGGTGAGCGGCAGTCCCGCCAAGGATTCGCGGGAGCTATTCCCGGTCGTCGCGGGCTGGGTGTGGCTCGCGGGAGCGGCGGGGATGCTGGCATACTGCATTTTGTCATATCTCCTGCTGCGCCGCAGGCTCCGCACCGCCGTGCCGGTGAGGGACAACATATACGCCGCCGACGGCATCGGCTCGCCCTTCGTCGTCGGTCTGCTGCGGCCGAGGATATATCTGCCTGTCGGGCTGAACGAGGCAGAGACGGAGTACATCTTACTGCACGAGCAGCTCCACATCCGGAGGCTCGACCACGTTTTCAAGCTGCTCGCGTTCCTCGCGCTGACCGTGCACTGGTTCAATCCGCTCGTTTGGCTCGCGTTCATCCTCGCGTCGAAGGACATGGAGATGAGCTGTGACGAGGCCGTCATACGCAGGCTCGGCAGCGGGATACGCGCGGCTTATTCCGCGTCGCTGCTGACCTTCGCAAGGGGCCGCCGCGTCATCTCGGGCACGCCGCTCGCGTTCGGCGAGGGCGACACGTCGGGCCGCATAAAAAACATTTCGAAGTGGAAAAAGCCCGCGCTCTGGATAATACTCGCGGCTGTCGCCGTATGTATCGCGGCGGCGGTGTGCCTGCTGTCCGACCCGAAGGGCGGCATACTGCCGGATGACGCCGCAGTTTCCTCGGCGGTCTATGCCGGGCCCGGCGGCGGGGAAGCGGAGACTGCGCTGTCGGTGGACGCCTCCTCGGCGATTAGGTCGATAGTCGATGGGCATCGTGCGGCGCGCTTCACCGTCGGGCTCGACGACCCGAACAGTCTGTCCGAGTGCGTCACGCTGGATTTCACGGACGGGACGTTCTATACTGTGCATTATCAGTATTACAGCGGCTTTTCCTTCTTCCGCGGGAAAGAGGACGATTACCGTACAATCGTTACGAAGTTTGACGAATCGGGGAAGGCCGTCCGCGCGTGGAGGATGGAATACTCCTTCGATGAGGACTTCGTGCAGTGGAGACGGAGGTATATCACGCGCGGCGACGACGGCTCCGTCTTCGAAAACGCGGAATACTACCTGACCGTCGGTGAGGACGGGGTGAAGAGGATAAAGGTGTCCGCGCCGGGCAAGAGCGGCGGCTGTGAAAACGCGGACGGATCGCTTTACCGGAAGGGCGACCGCGTCAGGCTCGAGCTCCTCGACGGGCTCAGCGACCTGCGCGGCGTGTCGGTGATCGCCATGAGCGAGAGCGGCAGGGTCGTCTGGGCGGCTTCCGTGCCCGACATTGACGTGAACAGAGACGTCAGGTGGCTCGCGAGGTACGACGGCTGGTCGATCGAGGGGCCGACGTGGGAAAACTCGCTCCAGAGACTTCTCACCGCGAAGGATTATGAGATAAACTCCGATTCAGACGTACTCATCAGATGGACCTCGCGCAGCGGCGTCCGTACCGATATCCCGGACAGCATCACCGTCGACGGCGTGACCCTGCGCGCGGGCATGACCTACGCCGATGTGCTCGACTGCGGGATAGGACCCCGCTTCCCCGAGCGCCCCGTGCTGGTCACGGAGGAGACGGGAAGCTTCTGCATGGCGGATTTTGATCTGCCCTGCGGGGAGAGGGTATTCCTCTGGTTCGCGCTCCCGGCCGACGGGCGGCTCGAAAACGGGACGCTCTTCGGAGTCTGCACGGAGATAATGCCGGAATACGGCTTCGACTACGGCGGCATCGGCCGCGGAGCGGGCATAAGCGACGTGACAGACATTCTCGGGATGCCGGTCTACGCGGAGGAATATGCCGCGATCGATCCGCAGCCCTTAAGCCCCGATCCCGGAAGAGACGCCGAGATCGTGCTGAACTACGCTTCGGCGGGCGGCGGATACGGAGAAGCGGATTTCTTCTTCCGACCCGGCGGCGTCGGGGTCAGGCAGATCCGGTTTTTCACGCGGATCGGCGCGGAGGTCGAGTCCACGTTTGAGTCGAATGAGGATATGCGCGGTGCCTTGAGCTTCGTCATGACCATGGTGAACTATTATGATCCGGACAAGCTTTTCCGCAACTGCTACTGGCAGCTTGCCCGCGATGAAGACGGCATTTGGCGTATGGGCAGGATCGAATACGAGCCCGGAACGGAGGACGCCGACGGCGGCCGGGAGGAGGAAGGCCTGCTCCGAAAGCTTCTCGACGCGGGGGATTATGAGATAAGAGCCGATGAGGCAGGCTATACCGAATGGATCGCGCGCAGCCGCGAGCTGACGCCCGACCCCGTTTCCGGCAGCATCACCGTCGACGGTGTGACCCTGCGCGCGGGAATGACCTACGCCGACGTGCTCGCCTGCGGGCTCGAGGCATACTATCCCGAATATCCTCTGACGTCTTCGAGGGAGACAGAGTCGGAATATATCCGGGTAGCCGAAATGAAGCTGCCCTGCGGAGAGAAGATAAAGGTCTGGCTCTCGCTCCCGGCGGGCGGTGAACACGACAGTTCGGATCAAAGCATGATCGAAAACGGCGTTCTCTCCGGCGTTCAGACGGTCGGCGTCGCGGGCTTTGGATTTGACTACCGCGGTTTCACCTCCGCCTCGTCGATAGGCGACGTCCTTGACGCCTTCGGCGGCAGTCCCTACGCGGCGCTGGAGTCCGCAGACGAAATCGTGATCCAGTTCGCCGCAGGCGGCGCGAGCGATGACGTTGAATACGAGGATATCATTTTCACTTTCACGCCCGACGGTTCGGCGGTGACGGACGTCGCATTTTACGTACAGCGCCGTTATGAAAACGCCGCCGATTAAGGCAAGTCCGGGCTCTGCGCACGGAAAAAAAGATACCCGCCGGTGTTCCGGCGGGTATCCGTGTTTATGACAGTGCAGGCTTATCGCCCCGGCAACCCCTCAGTCAGCTTGCTTCGCTGCGCTGCCAGGTCTCGCTGCGGCTCGGTCACGTCGCGGGTCTGACCTGCCCCCGGCAGGTCATTCAATA
>JAZQQE010000065.1:0-18337 GCA_045628845.1 Oscillospiraceae bacterium | reverse complement strand
ACGGCGACGTCCTTTATCTTGCCGTTGGTACGCAGGAAGTCCTCTATCTGGACGGGGTAGATGTTCTCGCCGCCGGAGATGATGACGTCCTTTTTCCTGTCGACGAGGTAGATGAAGCCGTCCTCGTCGTACTTGGCCATGTCGCCCGTCATCAGCCAGCCGTCCTTGAGGGACTCGGCGGTCGCCTTCTCGTCGTTGTAGTAGCAGGTCATGAGGCCCGGACCCTTGACCGCGAGCTCGCCGACCTTCTCGGCCTCGGAGATGTCGCCGTCCGGCCCGACGATGCGGGCCGTCCAGCCGAAGCCGGGTATGCCTATCGCGCCGACCTTGTGTATGTTCTCGACTCCGAGGTGCACGCAGCCGGGGCCTATGGACTCGGAGAGCCCGTAGTTGGTGTCGTAATCGTGGGCGGGGAAGTAGCCCTTCCAGCGCTTGACGAGGCTGGGCGGCACGGGCTGGGCGCCTATGTGCATCAGCCGCCACGCGGAGAGATCGTAGTCGGAGAGCTTCACCTGACCGCTCTCGATGGCGTCGAGTATGTCCTGCGCCCAGGGCACGAGCAGCCAGACTATCGTGCAGTGCTCGTCGGACGCGGTTTTGAGCACCCACTTCGGGGAGATGCCGCGCAGCAGCACCGCGCGCGAGCCGGAGACGAGTGAGCCGAACCAGTGCATCTTCGCGCCCGTGTGATACAGGGGCGGCATGCAGAGGAAGCAGTCGCCGCGCTTTTGCCCGTGGTGCGCCTGCTCGCAGAGCGCCGCGTGCATGAGGCTCGTGTGGTTATGGAGTATCGCCTTCGGGAAGCCGGTCGTGCCGGAGGAGAAGTAGATGGCGGCGAAGTCATCGTCAGTCAGCGTGACGTCGGGCTTGACACCGGAGAAGGGAGCTATCTCGGTATACCAGCACTCCGCATACTCCGGGCAGGGCTTTCCGACGAAAATCATGCGGTCTATTTTGGGCAGGTCGTCCCTTATCGCGTCGATGCGCTCGGTGAATTCCGGGCCAAAGACGAGCACGGAGGAGTCGGAGAGACCGAGGCAGTATTTTATCTCGTCTGCCGTGTAGCGGTAGTTCAGAGGCACGGCGAGCGCGCCGGCCTTGAGCACGCCGAAGTATACGGGCAGCCACTCGAGCGAGTTCATCAGCAGTATGGCGACCTTGTCGCCGCGCTTGACTCCCTTGCCGAGCAGCATGTTAGCGAACTGGTTGGCCTTGAAGTCGAATATCTTCCAGGTCATCTCGCGGCGGTAATAGAGTCCCGACATATCATCGACCGTCGAGAACTCGGACCAGCGCACGCTTTCGGCGCCCTCGTTCTCGGGGTTGATCTCCGCTATGCAGATCTCGTCGCCGTACTTGGCGGCGTTGGCCTCGAGAAAATCGGTAATAGGCATTTCAGATGACCTCCGGGTATGTATATTTATCAATTTATCGATGTACTCATTTAAAGTAATGAATGAAATCGACCTTTATATTATAGCAACCGTTTCCGCCGTTGTCAACACCGAGTTTTCCTGCGTGCGGGAAATTTCGCGCGGGGGAGCGTGCGGGGAAGCGGGCGCGCGGGGTGAGCCCGTACGTGCAAGGAAGCAGGACCCGTGGAACGCCCTCGCGGCGGGAAAAGAAAAAGCCGCTCCCGGAGCTGTGCCGGGAGCGGCGTGACCTTTTTTGGACTTACTTTCCGAAGTGGAGCTCGTTGTAGCGGTCGATCTCCTCGTTGATGATGCGGTCGGCCTGCGGGAAGATGGTGCCGGGGCCGCCGTAGGTGATGCAGGGGATGAAGTGTCCGCCGGGGGCGTAGGCCTCGAGGACGCGGCGCATCTCGGTGCGGATCTCATCCTCGGTGGAGTCCTTGCGGTCGACGATGGCTGCGTCGATGCCGCCCATGAGGGTCATGCGGCCGTCAATCTCCTTTTGGAGTCTGGGAATGTCGTTCTGGGGAAGAACGCCCTGCCAGATGTCGATATGCAGGTCTATCATATCCTCGACGATGGGCTCGCAGAAGCTGTCGCAGTGGTGGACTATGACGACGCCGTTGTCGTGCAGGTAGTTATAGCCCTTGACATAGTTGGTCTTTATGTACTCGCGCCATATATCCGGACGCATGAAGAGGCTCGTCTTGCTGCCCCAGTCGTCGTGGGAGAGGATGGCATCGGGATGTACGTTGTCGACCATGAGCTTGAAGCCGTTGTAGCGGTATTCTCCGATGGCGGCGCAGAGGTCCTCCATGGCCTCGGGCTCGGTCATGAGGTTGACGAAGGTGTCCTCGAAGCCCATGAGGAAGTGCAGGCGCTCGAAGAGGCCGGTGGGAGCGAACATCATGAGCATGTTCTCGGAGCGGTCCACCTTGGAGGCGGCCTCGAGGTACGGCTCCCAGAGGGCGGCGTCGGAGCAGTTGGCGATGAGGTCGGGGACCTTGGTGAATTCACGCCAGCTCGTCACGTCGCGGACGACCTGCGTCTCGGGGGTGACGTGGGGCATGGCGCCGATGGAGTCCTCGGGCCAGACTATCGTGGTGCCCCAAAGGTCCTTCTTGGGGGGCATGCCGGGCCAGCGCTGACCGCGGACGAAATTGTTTACGGGATCACCGGGCAGGAAAGCGGTACCCTCGAACTGCTTGAGCAGACGCTCGGGCTTGCCGTCTCTCTTGAGTGTCTCGATGAAAAGTTCTCTTCCGTTCATAAAAATTACCTCCCGCGCCCTGCGGCGCCAAATTATGATCGCGTTTTCAATAATACCACGTATGAGGTCTGATGTCTCTATGCATTTGCAACAAAAATGCGGTGCGCCGCGTTTATTTTACAAACAGCACCATCGCGGTGACGTTGTCGCGCCCGCCGCCTCCGAGGGCCGCGAGCACGAGAGAGTCGCCCGCCGACTGCGGAGTCGGCGCGGCGGCGAGGATGCGCGCTGTGTCCTCGCGCGATACCATGTCGGTCAGTCCGTCGCTGCAAAGCAGGAAGCGGTCGCCCGCGGCGACGGGAAGCCCCGTCATGCAGTGCAGGCGCAGGGCGACGTCCGTCATGCCTATGTGCTGTGTCAGCGAGTTGCGCCGCGGGTCCGTCTCCGCCTGCGCGGGCGTCAGCTCGCCGCGGCTGACGAGCAGAGCGGCGTAGGTGTCGTCGGGCGTGAGCTTCTCGAACACCGCCCCCGACAGGCGGAAGGCGGGCGAGTCGCCGACGCTGAAAACGTGCACTGCGTCCTGCCTGAAAACGAGCATCGCCATCGTCGTACCGATGCGCCGCCCCTCCTTCAGGGAGCGCTCGGCGACGGCGGAATTGGCTCTGTCCGTTATATCGAGTGCGCATTTGCGGACCTCCGCCTCCGTTCGGCAGGCGGACAGCTCGGAACGCGCCTGCGCCATCACGGAGGCCGAGGTCAGCGACGCGAAGCCGCCGAGGGCCTCGCCGCCCATCCCGTCGAAGACCGCGAGCGCGCCGGCCCCGGACGGGCCTCCCGCGACCCAAGCGGGCGCGCCGAGGAGGTCTTCCGGAACGAAGACGCCGTCGAGGCAGAAGTTATCCTGATTTTCCTGTCGCACGCGGCCTGTTTCCGTGCGTGCTGCAAAGGTGAATTGAAGCATAGTGAAATTTCCCGTTTCAGTTAGCCGGAGCCGGCGCCGTGACGCCGCTCACGTCGAGTCCGAAATATTCTTTGAGTGCGCCGTCGAGCTGCAGGGGGAGCGTTATCTGCTCCGGCTCTGCGCCGCGGCGGCGTATGGTAAGCTTGTTGTTGAAGAGGCTGATGCGCCCGTCGGGTGTGGCGATGGCGCACATGATGCACTTGCGGAAGCCGCTCGCAGGGCTCTGCGAGGTGTAGAAGTTGCCGACCTCGAAGTCCTCCTCGGGCGAGGGCGCGTCCATGAAGCCGAGCATGTCGGAGAAGGTGTCGCCCCGCAGGATCTGAATGGAGTGGTCCGCGCCCGCCGAGGGCATGATACGGTACGTCTCGAGCCCGCGCTTTTGTTCAAGACCGTGCTCGAAGAGCAGGG
Source organism: Oscillospiraceae bacterium (assembly GCA_045628845.1). Taxonomy (GTDB): domain Bacteria; phylum Bacillota; class Clostridia; order Oscillospirales; family Oscillospiraceae; genus RGIG7949. The sequence continues at coordinate 14,346 of JAZQQE010000065.1, read as the reverse complement.
GCTCGACGAAATTGTCGCCGCCGAAGCCGACGTCGCAGATATAGTCCTTCCCGCCGACGTGCGCTATGTTCACCCTGTGGAGCATCGGACCGAACGCCGCGCCGCGGCCCACGCGCGCTATGCGCCCCTCGATATCGAAGCCGAGAGCGCGCGCCGCGAGGCAGAACAGACCGTTCATCTCGAAGCAGTAGCCGCCGCGCCTGCGCGTGACGAGCTTGTCGAACAGGGCGTCGGGGTCGAGGGAGACGGGGCGGCGGAAATACGGGTCGAGGTTTTCGAACGGTATCGTCATGGCGTGCGCCCTGTGCATGGCGAAGAGAAGCTCCGGGCCTTCGAGCCCGGCCGGGTCGAGACCTATGCGGGCGAAGTAAGCGTTTATGTCCATTTCGTCCTCCGAAGGCGTTTTTATCAATTATGACACATGCGCGCAAACTTGACAATATGATTTTTCTATACCCGATACTCTTTATTTTATGATAAAATCATATTCAGACGGCAGCACTGCCAATATTACGAAACCTGGTGACATCATGAAAAAGATTCTCGCATCCATCCTTTGTGCCGTGCTCGTCCTCTGCTGTGCCTCGTGCGCCGCTCCGGAGAAGACAGACGGGACAGTCATCCGCGTCGGGGCGCTGAAGGGCCCGACCTCGCTCGGAATGCTCGGCCTGATGGATTCCGCCGAAAGATCGAACTGCGTTTTTACCCTCGCCGGAGCCGCCGACGAGCTGACCCCCGCGATATTGCAGGGCGAGCTCGACGCCGCCGCCGTACCCGTGAACCTTGCCGCCGTGCTGTATAACAAGACGGAGGGCGCCGTGCGCCTCGCCGCCGTGAATACGCTCGGCGTTCTCTATATAGTCGAGACCGGCGAAGAGATAACGAGCCTCGCCGACCTACGCGGCAAAACGCTCTACGCCACCGGCAAGGGCTCGACCCCGGAATTCACGCTCCGCTTCCTTCTTTCGGAAAACGGACTTGACCCGGACACCGACCTTACGATAGAATTCAAGAGTGAGCCCGCCGAGGTCGTCGCGGCGCTGAAACAAAGCGGCGGAGCAGCCATGCTCCCGCAGCCGTACGGCACGGTCGCCTCCTCGAGCGTCGACGGCCTGCGCACCGCGCTCAGCCTCACCGAGGAGTGGGACAAGCTCGGCAGCGGCAGTCAGCTCGTGACGGGCGTGCTCGTCGTGCGCGCGGAGTTCGCCGACGCACATCCCGAGCTCGTAAAGAAGTTCCTCGCCGATTACGAGGCCTCGACGAAATTCGTCAACGAAAACGTCGCGGAGGCGGCTCAGCTTGCCGAAAAATACGACATCATCAAGGCTCCGGTCGCCGAAAAGGCGATACCCGAGTGCAACATAACCTTCCTCACGGGCGAGGAGATGGAGGCCGCCGTGCGCGGCTGTCTGGAGGTATTCTATGAACAGGACGCGCGGAGCGTCGGCGGCGCGATGCCGGGAGACGGGTTCTGCGGCTAAGTCAAAATGGGAGCGCGCCGCGGCGATCGCCGCCGCGCTGCTGATATGGCAGTTCGGAGCGATGGCGATAGGCCGCACCGGCGCGGGCATCCTCGTCGCGACGCCGCTGATGGTCGTAAAGCGCCTCGCGGAGCTCGTGACGGAGCGGGAGTTCCTTGTATCCGTGGGCTTTTCCCTCGGCAGGATAGTCCTCGGCTTCGTGCTCGGCCTCGCGTCGGGAGCTCTGCTTGCCGCTGCGGCGGGGCGCTGGCACGCCGTCGAAGTATTTCTGCGCCCGTTCATAACGGTCATTAAGTCCGTGCCCGTCGCATCCTTCATAATCATCGTGCTGATATGGTTCGGAGCGCGCAGCCTGTCGGTCATAATATCGCTGCTGATGGTGCTCCCGATAGCATATACGAACGTCCTCGAGGGGATAAAAAGTGCCGACCCCGCCCTGCTCGAGATGGCGGAGGTGTTCCGCATCGGGCCGATGCGAAGGCTCCGCTGCATCCGCCTGCCCGCGCTGAGGCCGTACCTCATGAGCGCATGCAGTGTCGGCATGGGCTTCGCGTGGAAGTCCGGCATCGCGGCGGAGGTCATCGGCATCCCGTCGGGCTCCGTCGGCGAGAAGCTGTATGAGGCGAAGGTGTACCTGAGCTCCGGCGACCTCTTCGCGTGGACGCTCGTCATCGTCGTGCTGAGCGTACTGCTCGAAAAGCTCGTTCTGCTGCTTCTGAAACTCGCATACGGGAGGATCACAAGACCGTGAACATTGCCGTTAAGGGCCTCTGCAAGGCGTACGGGGAGCGTCCCGTGCTCGAAAATATGACGGCGGAGTTCCCGGAGGGCCGCGTGACGTACGTGACCGGGCCGTCCGGCTGCGGGAAGACGACGCTGCTGCGCCTGCTGATGGGCCTTGAAGCGCCCGACGCGGGCGAGATATCCGGCGTCCCGGAAAAGATCGCCGCCATGTTCCAGGAGGACAGGCTGTGCATGGAGTTTTCCGCGCTGACTAACGTCCGTATCGCGGGCGTCCCGTCGGATAAGGCGCGCGAGGGCCTCGAGCGGCTCGGCCTCGGCGACTCGCTCGCCAAGCCGGTATCGCAGCTCTCCGGCGGTCAGCGCCGCCGCGCCGCGCTCTGCCGTGCCATGCTCGCAGACGCCGACGCCGTGTTCCTCGACGAGCCGTTTACCGGGCTCGACCCCGAGCTCCGCGCGCTCGCCGCGGAATATATCCGCGACGCCGCCGCGGGCCGCACCGTCATCGCCGTGACGCACGACCTCGTCACCGCGGAGGACGGGGTATTCGAAATGAAATAAAGCACGCCGCGGGAAAATCGCTTTTCCCGCGGCGGGGGCATCATGCCTTTGCGTCCAGAAATGAGTCGACGAGCTTCAGAGCCCGCGACGCGAAATTCTTTTTCCGTGGCTGAAACATCATGCTGATGGCCATGCCGATACCCATGCCGATGCTGAACCCTTTGATGAAATTCATTGGCCGCTGCCTCCCGTGCTTGTTTCTGCGGGCACTTCTGCACCCGCGTTATCTTGTGCGGCGCGCCGCGGTTCTACCATGCCAAATGCCGGAGGAAACATGGAAAATTCATTCAAACTGACTGATCTCCACATCGTTGACCCCGTATCGGGAAAGATCCGCGAGGGCTCTCTGTGCGTCCGTGACGGGCGCTTTGCCGCAGACTCCGACGGCGCGGAGATATCCTGCGCCGGGCTCTACGCCGCGCCCGGCCTCGTGGATATGCACGTGCATCTGCGCGAGCCGGGTCAGACCCAAAAGGAGGACATAGCCTCCGGCTGTGCCGCCGCGGCGGCGGGCGGCGTGACGAGCCTTGCCTGCATGGCCAATACCGTCCCGCCGACGGATACGCCCGACCGCGTCCGCTTCATCCTCGAGAGGGCGCGCGGCGCGTCCGCGAGGGTGTATCCCATAGCCTGCGTGACCGAGGGCATGGCGGGAAAGAGCCTCACGGACTTCGCCTCCCTGCGAGAGGCGGGCGCCATAGCGTTCAGCGACGACGGGAAGCCCGTCGGCACCGCCGAGCTCATGCTCCGTGCGCTCGAAACGGGTGAGCTCGTCATCGCTCACAGCGAGGACGCCTCGCTGACGGACGGCCGCGCCGTGAACGCCGGTCCCGTCGCCGAAAAACTCGGAGTTCCGGGCCGTCCCGCGGTCGCAGAGGAATACATGATAGCGCGCGACGCGATGCTCGCGCTGACGGTCGGCGCGCGCGTACACATAGCCCACGTCTCGACGGCGGGCTCGGTGGAGATGATCCGCCGCGCGAAGGCCGCGGGCGCGCGCATATCGTGCGAGACCGCGCCGCACTACTTCACGTTTACCGAAAACGACGTGCCGCGCCTCGGAACGGACGGGAAGATGTACCCGCCCCTGCGCACGGAGCGCGACCGCCTCGCCATCATCGAGGGCCTGCGCGACGGGACGATAGACGCCGTCGCGACCGACCACGCGCCGCACACCGCTGAGGAAAAGGCGCTCGGCCTCGCCGCCGCACCCGGCGGCATCGTGGGCCTCGAGACCTCGCTCGCCGCCTCGCTGACGGCGCTCGGCGGAGTGCTGACCCTGCCGCAGATATTCAGGCTTCTCTCCCTCAACCCCGCGCGCCTGCTCGGTATCGGGGCGGGCACGCTCGAGGAGGGCGCTCCCGCGGACTTCGTGCTGTTCGACCCGGAGAAGACCTTCGTCTGCGATCCCTCGGCCTTCCGCTCGAAGGGGCGCTCGACGCCGTTTGCGGGAATGACCCTGCGCGGCGCCGTCAAGGCGACGTACCTCGGCGGCGTGCCGGTCTTCGACGTGCGCGCATAATAAAAACCCCGGCATTTTATAACGGCATGAAAAAGCCTCCCCTTGTGCTCAAGGGGAGGTGCCGGGCTTTGGGAGGCGGAAGGGATAGAAATACGGAATTATTCCGCGCATCAAATCCCCTCAGTCAAAACCATAGGTTTTGACAGCTCCCCTTATTTCTTTAAGGGGAGCCTATGTGGCAGCGGTCGAAAAATGCGAGGATAAGCGTCGTAGGGGAGGGGCAAGCCCCTCCCGCGTGCTCCGGCTGTTTTTCGGGAGGGGCAAGCCCCTCCCCTACGACAAGACGGCAGGGAGCGAAGAAGAATCCCCTCAGTCAGCCTGCTTCGCTGCGCTGACAGGTCTCGCTGCGGCTCGGTCACGTCGTGGGTCTGACCTGCCACCGGCAGGTCATTCAATACCGCGACGCCGCTTCGCTACCCCTTGCTTCTTCAAGGGGAGCCTATGGAAAAATAAAAACGGCGTCCGGAAATGTCCGGACGCCGTTTTCGTTTAGAAAGATAAGACTGTTATCTCAATCTGCTTTTTCGAGACTTTCTATATCGAGAGTATAGTCATATAGAGTACCGACATTTGTGATTTTCCCTCGAACAATGATTCTGTCGCCCGTATTCAAGGTCATGATTATTTCTTTCTGTTCGTTGTTCTTAATAGTGCAGCGTATGTCATTCCATAAATAAGAAAAATCGGAGGAACCAGCGCCGAGAACTATATACTTGCCGTCGTTGTCGATTATATCCAAATAACCCTCGATCTCGACATATTCGCCCTTGTGTTCGCTTTCCGCTCTTAAAGCGTTGTCATCAACGTCATCGAACAAGTCTGTTACCAAGTAATAAGTGTACGGTGTCGGTGTCGGAGTAGGTGCGGGAGTGGGCGTAGGAGTGGGTGTGGCAGCGGGAATTGGAGCAGAGACGGGCTGATTCTCAGTGATTACTTCCTCATATACCGAGGGGGTAGAAGAGGTCGGCTTATTGCCATTGTCGGACGAGTCGCCGCTCAGCCCTATGATAAGGAAAAAAGTCATAACGCCGCCGATGGCAAGTGCCGCTATTGAAAGACCGTGTCTGTTATCCTTTTTTACTATCAGATCGATTATGGCAAGGATGACCGCAACAGGCGACAAAAAGAGAGTGAAGGAAAAAATGAACGCGATTATGCCGAGTGCGGAATTCCTTTTCTTACGGTCGGGCTGACCTGAGGAGACTTGTAAGGTACGAACTGCGGCTGATTTCCCGAAACGGGTACGGTCTGATAGCCTTGAACTTGGTGAAGCCTATTCCCACAGTTCGGACAAAACGCAGTCGTATCGGCGTTCTGCTGACCGCAATGAGTACAGATAATCATCGGACATTCTCCTTTTTATCTCGTGTTGCTTCCGATACAGAAAAAAGTTCAATCTTTTTTTGCGATATAATACCTTATATTAAAAAAAGACAACCTTTTACATACGAAAGGACGACGGCAGTCGATTTTTGGAATAAAAAAGGCTGAACGGATATCCCGTTCAGCCTTTTTCGTTTTGAAAGATCAGATGTAGGCGGCGGCCTTGAAGCCGGTGGAGGTGGCCTCCATGATGGTCGCGGGCTTGATGACGTCGCCGGCGAGGAGCACCTCGGTCTCCGGAGCGACATGGCGCATTGCGTCGGAAACTGCCCAGCGCGAACGCATACCGAGCGCGAGCAGGAGCGTGTCGCACTCTATCTCGACCTTGCCGTCGGGAGTCTCGCAGACGATGTGGTCGGGAGTGACCTCGACGAGCTTGTGGCTGAGCTTTATCTCGATGCCGCGCTCGGCGAGCATGGCGAGCAGGTCCGTGGCGGGGGAGCCGACGCCCTTGCGGAGAGCGGAAGTGTTGTCCGCCATCTCGATTATCTCGACCTTCTTGCCCTCGTCGGCAAGGTGTATCGCGGCCTCGACGCCGACGGCGCCCGCGCCCGCTATGACTATACGGTCGCCGATGGCGCACTTGCCGGCCTCCGCGTCGGGAGCCCAGTGGACGTGCGGCAGGTCTATGCCGGGGAGCTTCGGGATGATGGGATCGGCGCCGACGGCGATGATGACGGCGTCGTAGTTCTCGGCCTTGGGCATCTCGGGGGTCGCCTCGGTGTTCATCAGCACGCGGGCGGGAGCCTTCTCGACCTGATGGCGGAGATAGGCGAGGTAGTCGCGCATATCGATCTTGAACGGAGGCAGAGCGGCGCCGATGACGTTGCCGCCGATCTCTCCGGACTTCTCATAGAGGGTGACGTCGTGTCCGCGCTCGACGAGCGTGAGCATGGCCTGCACGCCGGCAGGGCCGCCGCCGACGACGGCGACTTTCTTCTTGACCTCGGCCTTGGGGACCTTGCCGCAGGGGAACTCCGTCTCATAGCCGAGAGCGGGGTTGACGGCGCACTTGATGACACGCGGGCCCGCGGCTCTGCCGCTGCACGACTGGCAGCGCAGGCAGGGACGGTGGTCGTCCTGATGACCGGTGGCGTACTTGCGGGGCATCTCGGGGTCGGCCATGAGGGGACGGCACATCGCGACGAAGTCCGCCATGCCCTCGCCGATGATGCGGTCGGCGGCCTCAATGTCCATGATGGAGCCGACGGTCGCGACGAGCAGGTTCGGGAAAGCCTTTTTGACGTCGCGCGCGAAGTGGACGTTGTATTCTCTCGCCATGGTGTAGTTCTGCCACCAGTTGCGGAAATACTTGAAGTCGCTGTGCATACCGGCGGAGACGTGCAGGATGTCGACCTTGTCCTGGATCATCTCTATGTAGCGGAGGGTCTCGTCGAAGTGCATGCCGTCGGGATGTATCTCGTCGGCGGAGATGCGGTATTCGATGACGAAGTCGGGGCCGACCGCCTTGCGGACCGCGTCGAGGACTTCGATGGAGAAGCGGGCGCGGTTTTCGAGGCTTCCGCCGTACTCGTCGGTGCGGTGGTTATAGAGAGAGCTCGTGAACTGCGGGATGAGGTTGGCGTGGCCGCCGTGTACCATGGAGATGTCCATGCCCGCGTTCTTGCAGCGGCGGGCGGCGTCGGCGAACTTCTGCACGGTCTCGGCTATCTTCTCGTGGGTCATCTCGATGGAGGGGATGGGAGGACGGCCCTCGCGAGCGGCGGCGTTGCCCTCCGTGAAGGAGACGATGGGGGAGGCGGAGTAGCCGGGCTTGCCGGTCTTGGCGATGCGGGACTCGAAGCCTATGTGGTTTATCTCCATTGAGGCGTGCGCGCCGAAGCCGGTGCACATCTCGGAGAAGCGGGAGAGCGGGAGGACGCAGGCGTCGGTGCCGAGGTCGAGCTGACGCTCCTCGTCGCGCGCCTCGGTGACGTCGATCTGGCTGTTGCCGACGTGGAGGATGCACGCGCCGCCTTTGGCGAAGACACGGAAGAAGTCTACGAATTCCGTGGTGACGGTGCAGTCGGGCGCCGCGAGGTTAGGGGAAGGCGGAGCGAGTTCGAGACGGTTTTTGAAGTCGATGCCTCTGATCCTGATGGGGGCGAATATGTTTTCGTATGCCATGAGCGGACCTTCCTTTCTTTATCTGATACCGTATTTTTCGATGATGTAGTCCATATCCTTGTCTCCGCGTCCGGAGAGGTTGATGAGGATGGAGCCGCGGCCCATCTCCTTTGCGAGCTTCATCGCATAGGCGACGGCGTGAGAGCTTTCGATGGCGGGGATGATGCCCTCGAGGCGGGAGAGCTTGAAGAAGGCGTCGACGGCCTCCTCGTCGTCAATGACATCGTACTTGACTCTGCCGAGGTCACGCAGGAAAGCGTGCTCCGGGCCGGAGGAGGGGTAGTCGAGGCCGCTCGCGACGGAGTAGACGGGAGCGGGCTCGCCGTTTTCGTCCTTGAGCATGATGCTGTTGAAGCCGTGCATGATGCCCTCGGTGCCGTAGCAGAGGCTGGCGGCGTGGTCGCCGAGCTTCGGACCTCTGCCGAGCGGCTCGACGCCGTAGATATCCACAGGGTCGTTCAGGAAGCCGGAGAAGAAGCCCGCGGAGTTGGAGCCGCCGCCGACGCAGGCGACGATGGAGTCGGGCAGCTCGCCGGTCATGGAGATGAACTGTTCTCTCGCCTCGATGCCGACGACGTTCTGGAAATCGCGCACCATCATCGGGAAGGGATGCGGGCCGAGGACGGAGCCGATGCAGTAGATGCAGTCCTTGTACTCTTTGGCGTAGGCGGCGAAGGCGGCGTCGACGGCCTCCTTGAGGGTCTGCAGGCCTTCCGTGACCTCGATGACGTTCGCGCCGAGTATCTTCATGCGGGCGACGTTGGGAGCCTGCTTCTTGATGTCGACTGCGCCCATATAGATGTCGCATTCAAGGCCGAAGTAGGCGGCGGCAGTCGCGAGGGCGACGCCGTGCTGGCCTGCGCCCGTCTCCGCGATGACCTTTTTCTTGCCCATGTATTTGGCGAGGAGCGCTTCGCCCATGCAGTGGTTGAGCTTGTGCGCACCGCTGTGGTTGAGGTCCTCGCGCTTGACGTAGAGTTGGACGTTGCCGATGGAATTGGAAAGGCGCTCCAGATGGCTTATCGGAGTCGGGCGGCCCTGGAACTCCTTGCGGATGCGGCGCAGCTCGCTGATGAACTTGCGGGATTTGCAGATGGTGAAGTATGCCTCGGTTATCTCGGCCATGGCCTGCGTGAGCTCCTCGGAGATGTAGCAGCCGCCGTATTTGCCGAAGAAGCCGTTGGCGTCGGGGTAATTCTTGAAATAAGTATCGAAATCTATGCCGTTGAATATCATTTTTCTGACCTCCGGTCGTAATTTAGTTAGTGTGTGATCGCAGCGTTACAGTGCCGGGGTCGCCATCGTCTTGTCAGCAAAAACACGGCCATTCCTCTTTTCGTGAGCCTGCGGGGGAAATAAAAGACGCCCCGGACAGGCATGGATCATGCTCTGTCAAGGACGAATAACTGCGTTATCCGCGGTGCCACCTTGAATTCACGGGTCGCCCCGTGCACTTAATGGGATGCAGGCATCCCGATAGCCTCAGCGGTCCATTTGACAGTCTGTGTCATGCCCGATTCTCAGCATCGCGGGCTCTCTGTGAAGTCATGGCTGCCTTTACTTCCGCCTCAACGGTCATTATGATGAGCAGATTATATCATCGCCGTTCGCGCGTTGTCAACCGTTTGAGAGAGATTTCCGGTTGCCGAAATAAGGAACATATGTTATAGTAAGCCTTGACGCGCGAAGCGGGGCCTGATCCCGGCGCGGATATGATGAAGCAACGGTTCGCGGCGAAGCCGCGGCACCAAAACAAGCGGCAGGTTTCTGCCGGGAAACGCAGCTCTGCCGTATTGGGAACGAAGGGAACGGCTGAAAGGCTGCATGGGGAGAGCGCGAGAGGGGAGGGTATGACCCTCTCGCAAATAAAGATGACTCGCGGCGAAGCCGCGGCACCAAAATAAGCGGCAGGCTTCTGCCGAAACCTGCCGCTTATTTTGGTGCGCGAGGCGGGACTTGAACCCGCACGTGCGTATTGCACACTAGAACCTGAATCTAGCGAGTCTGCCAATTCCACCACTCGCGCGTGCTATTCATTATAAACGATTTGAGCTTTTTGTCAATCCTTTTTTCCGGGCCGCAGGCCAATTTTTACTCAGGAGTTTAGTGTGAAAGTCCCTTTCACACTAAACACTATAAAAATTAAATAATCATCTTATCATTCCTTTGCTTCGCGTGATAAGATGCGGCGTTCTCATTACAATTTTAGCCGACGCGAAGCGGCGGAATGGATGATTATTATGAAGGTCGCACTGCTCATCAACAGAGAGAATATGGAGAAGTACTCCAACCCGACGCACATATCCCGCGAATGGGAGCTCATCCACCTCGGCAACGGGACTCCCGACCGCGAGAAGCTCATCGCGACGAACGCGGACGCCATCGTCGTCGATTCGATGCTCGAGATAGGCGCGGACGTCATCGAGAACATGCCCAACCTCAAGCTCATTCAGGCGCAGGGCGTGGGCTTCAATAAGATAGACCTCGCCGCCGCCGCGAAGGCGGGCGTGTACGTCTGCAACTGCGCCGGCTCGAACGCGCGTCCCGTCGCCGAGCAGGCGCTCATGCTGATGATGATACTACTCCGCAGCTTCCGTGCCAACGAGGACGCCATGTACGCAGGGCGTCAGCAGGAGGTCAAGAACGCCTGCTTCGCGGGCTCGCCGAAGGAGCTCGGCATGTGCACGGTCGGCATAGTGGGCTTCGGCGCCGTCGGCAACGCGCTCGCGAACATGCTCGCCGCGATGGGCTCGAAGATATACTGGTACGACACCGTGTGGCGCGAGCATCCGCACGCGGAGTACATGCCGATGAACAAGATATTCTCGACGTGCGACGTCGTCTCCCTGCACGTCCCCGTCGTCCCCGCGACGATAAACATGATAAACGACGAGTCTCTCGCGAGATTCAAGGACGGCTCCATCCTCATCAACACCTCGCGCGGCGAGCTCGTGGACAACGACGCCGTCGTGCGCGCGCTGAGATCGGGCAAGCTCGCGGGCTTCGGCGCGGATACGGTATCGCCCGAGCCCGTCCTCGCGGACAATCCGCTCCTCGCACAGCTGACGCCGGACCTGCGCGCGAAGGTCGCGCTCTCCCCGCACATCGCGGGTCTGACCGCCGGGAGCTTCAACCGCACGTACATAACCGTGTGGAGCAACGTCTCCCTCGTCGCCCGCGGCGAGAGGCCGGGCAACGTCGTCAACAAGCTGTAAACAAAAAATACCGACGCTTCAAAATCGAAGCGTCGGTATTTTTTTGCTTTTAATGTTACCAGTTGAGTCCGGCGGCCTCGCGGACCTTCTTGGCCGCGGCAGTCATGACGCCGTACTTGCAGTCCTCGAGCTCGCGGACGAGTTCGGGATCGGTGTTCTCCTGGCGGGGCAGAGGCACGTCCTGCTCCTCGCAGAGGATCTTCTGGACGCGCTTGATGTTGACGTTGTGGGTCGTGGTGCCCTCGAGCACGGCGACGGCGGCGGCGACGCCGGCGGCCTGGCCGGTACCGACGCACTGCGGGATCAGGGAGACGCCGTCGATGGCGACCTCGTCAGCGGAGAGATGGCGGCCCGGGCAGAGCAGGTTGTCGATCTTCTTCGGCAGGAGGATGCTGTACGGCAGCTCGATGGGCGCGCCGTCGTTGATGTTGGGAACGACGCTGTGCCACGCGATGACGTCGTCATACTGGCGGGCGGTGGCGATGTCCAGCGGAGTGAGGACGTGCTCGCCGTCGAGCCTGCGGGAGCAGCGGGAGCCGAGCTGCGGCGCGACGTCGACGAGGTAGGCGTTGCCGAGGAACTGCGGCATGGCCTCGCGGCAGAACTTGAGGATCGGGCGGATGGAGTTCCTGACCTTGAGCTCGGTGGTGCGGATGTCGCTGATGTTGGCGCAGTCGAGGTTGTTCAGCCAGTTGTTGAACCAGACGGTGTCGTTGCGGTCGGTCGGGAAGAAGAAGGTGGGGTATCCGGCGACCTTCGTGAGCTCCTGACGGAAGCTGACGGCGGCCTCGCGGTGATCCTTGGACCAGCGGGCGAAGCCCTCGAAGTCTACGCCGCCCATTCTCCAGACGAGCGCGGTCTTGTTGCTGCGGGTCTTGTCGGAGGCACTGGAGAAGTAGGGAGCGCCGGTCTGATAGTAGATGTCGCCGTCGCCGGTGGCGTCGATGACGACCTTCGCCATGACGACCTTGCGGCCTTCCTTGGATTCATAGATGACGCCCTTGATGACGTTGTTCTCGACGATCGGGCGGGTGCCCCAGCAGTGGAGCATCATGGTGATGGCAGGCTGCTCCTGAAGCATGAGGTCCATCTCGAGCTTGAGCTGGCCCGGATCATAGTACGGGGCGCGGACGAGGTTGGGCTTGCCCTCGGCGGAGTTCGGGGTCACGCAGCCGTGGACGAGCTCCCAGCGGTCGAGCTTGATGGCGGGATCGGTGCCGATCTCGTCTCTGCCCGGGGCGATATAGGAGGTGGGAGCGGTCTTGTCGAGGCGGGCGAACCACTCTTCCTGGATGCCGCGGACCATGAGGTGCTTGCGCCAGCTGAGGGCGGGGATCATGAGGACGTAGCCCCCGGTGACGTCGCCGCCGAAATAGCCGAAGCGCTCCATGATGATGACCTTCTGCGCACCGGCGCGGGCAGCCGCGAGAGCCGCTGCGTGACCGGCGCTGCCGCCGCCGACGACGAGAACGTCGCATTCGTCGTATACGGGCAGGGATCTGGCCTGTTCGAGATACTCTTTTTCCATAATACACCTGTCTTTCATAGATGATGGTTTTAGAGAAACGTAAAGTTTTCTTGATACTATGATAGCACAGAAAATGGTACTGTTCAATACAAAAAAACTTCGCTGAGGGCGCGTTTTCGCTCCGACGTGCGCCGGAGTCGCCGATGCGTAGGTTTCTTTTTCGCCCGCGCGGGATTATAATGATCATCGGCTGTTGAAACGCCTTATGGCGTTTCAATAAACCTCATTTGAGGCTTATGCAAAGGCAGATCGATTTGCCTTTGCACGATAGTCATTATAATCGGGGCGTGAGGTGGAGAAAATGGATATGTTTACCGCGGGCTCGCTCATAAGGGAGCTGCGCCGCAAAAAAGGAATGACGCAGGCGGAGCTTGCCGGGAAGCTCGGCGTCACGGACAAGACCGTCTCGAAATGGGAGACGGCGAAGGGCTGCCCCGATATCTCGCTGCTCGCGCCGACGGCGGAAGCTCTCGGCGTCTCCGTGTCGGAGCTTCTTGCGGGGAGCGCGGCGAGCAATACGAACGTCTCCGCGAACATGCTCCGCTCGAAGCTCTGCGTCTGCCCCGTGTGCGGCAACGTCATACATTCGACGGGCGGCGCGGCGGTATTCTGCCACGGTGTGCGCCTCGTCCCGTGTGAGGCGCGGCGCGCGGAGGGCGAACATGAGATAATATGTGAGGAATCGGACGGGGAGTTCTACGTTCGGCTGAACCACGAGATGACGCGGGAGCACTGCATCACGTTCATCGCGGGCGTCTCGACGGACAGGCTCGAGCTCGTCCGCCTCTATCCGGAGGGCGGCGCGGAGACGCGGCTGCGCATGGGCCTTACGCAGAGGATATACGCATATTGCAGCCGCGACGGACTCTTCTGTATAGACCTGAAAAGATAAAAGACCGGCCCGTCCGGGGCGCGGAAAAGCGGCGGGAACTGACGCCGGTGTTAATCCGCGTTGCTTGAAGCAACGGGGGCGGGACCGTTATAATGACTATCGGGAGTCGAAACAATGTGCTATAATATTGTTTCGGCGACAAATCTGCGATTTGTTGCCGATTTTTCTCTGAAAAATCAACGATAGTCATTGCAATGAGCATCGTGCAAAGGCAAATCGATTTGCCTTTGCATAAGCCTCAAATGAGGCTTATTGAAACGCCATAAGGCGTTTCAACATCCGATGATCATTATAATGACGTCAGCAACCGAGAAAGAAGGACGTCAAATATGCTGAGTGAAAACATCAGGACTTTCAGAAAGTCCAAAGGTCTCTCGCAGGAAGAGCTCGCCATCAGACTCAACGTGGTGCGTCAGACGGTCTCCAAATGGGAGCAGGGACTGTCTGTGCCGGATGCTGACATGCTGATATCTCTGTCGGAGGTCTTTGAAACGCCGGTCAGTACGCTGCTCGGAGAAACGGTCGCCGAGACGAAAGTCGACGATCTGAAAGCGATCTCGGAAAAGCTTGAGGTCATCAACCTGCAGCTCGCCCGGAGAAAAGAGTCGGGAAGAAAAGCGCTCCACTGGGTCTTCATCGTCCTGTGCGCGCTGACCGTTATCATCTTCGCCGTTCTTGCCCTGACGGATAATGCGTACCTGACCTGGGATCTCACTGACCCCGAGACCGCGGTCGTCGCAACGCTGATACATGCGTTCGCGTGGATCTTCTTCAAGGCCGCTCCGCTTGTCCTGATCGGAACGGTCGTCGGGATCGTTCTGACCCGCAAGAAAAGATGACAAAAAAAGGCCCGCCGAAAAGGTATTTTCGGCGTGCCTTCTTATATGCGATTTCAT
>JAZQQE010000064.1:0-17465 GCA_045628845.1 Oscillospiraceae bacterium | reverse complement strand
CTCCGGCATGACGACTATGAGGTCGCGCTGCTCGGCGTAGAGGCCGATGTTGGTCTTGTGGAGCCAGTCGGTGTAGCTTCCGAAGGCACCGTGCAGCATCCACGCGACCTTGTATTTCTTCCCGCTCCCGTAATACTCGGCGGGGTCGGCGGCGTTAGGCCTATCCGGAAGTATTATGTTAATGTCAGTTTCTCTTCCGAGATACTTGCTTGGGAATATCAGGTGCGTATAAGCCATGGTATAAGTTCTCCTTATAAAGTTATGTAAACTTTATTCCGCCGCGAGCCGCGCGCCCATTTCCTTTGCGCGCGCGCAGTCGAACGGGAACACCTCGTTATGGCGCTTAATGCGCGCGGCCTCGTCAAACATGTCGGCGGCGTACCTGGAATAGTCGTCGAACTGCAGGGTCTCGGATGCATCCATGTACTCGGTGGGGCCGATGAGGGAATCGAACATCTTCCTCATCTTCACATACCACTCGGGGTACGTCGTGCCCGGCGCGTTGCTCGTGAAGAACAGGCCGACCTTGACGCGCCTGGTATAGCCGCGGCGGTGGTCCTTCGTATAAGTCAGCGTAGGATATAGGAAACGCTCGATGAACATGCGCAGGACGCCCGTCACCTCGCCGAAATACATCGGCGAGCCGAGGAGCAGCACGTCGGCCTCCTTCGCCTCGGCGAGGATATCATACAGTCCGTCGCGCACGGCACAGCTTCCGAAGCCCGGGCTGTCGAGCAGCTTGCAGGCCTCGCAGCCTCTGCATCCATGGAAATCCACGTCGTACAGGTCGATATAGCGGACCTCCGCGCCGGACTCCGCCGCGCCCTCGCAGGCGGCTTTCAGGAGAGATGCCGTGTTGCCGTTTTTACGGGCGCTGCCGTTGAGTGCGAGTACCTTCACGGGGCCTCTCTCCTTCCTTATCAATACTTGCCGTAGGTCTTGACCGTCTCGAACATGGCCTCGACGTTCTCGCGCTTGCAGTTGCACATGCCGCAGCCGGTCTCGAATATGTAGCCGCCGCCGGGAGCGACGACGTCAAGCAGACGCTTGGTCTCCTCGACGACCTGCTCGGGGGTGCCCCAGTCGAGGACGGCGGTGGAGAAGCCGCCGGAAATGCAGGCGACGTCGCCGAGCTTCTTCTTCGCGGTCGCCATGTCGACGTCCTCGAAGTGGTAGATGACCTTGCCGGCGGGAACGTCGCGCAGGAAGTCGAGGCGGGAGTTATACTTGCCCTCGGTGAAGACGTACGGGATCTTGTTTGCGTTGATGAGCTCGATGATTATCTGCTGCAGATGACGCCAGTAGAACTTTTGATAGTGCTCGGAGCTCATGAAGCCGTCCATGCCCTTGTGGAGAGCCATGAAGACGCGCTTGCCGTCGTTTTTGCCCTTGGAGGCGCGGATACGCTCGATGGACGCCTCGAATACCGGCTCGATATAGCGCTCGATGTCCTCGGGTCTGTCATAGAGGTCGGACAGGGAGAGCAGCGTGCCGCGCAGGAAGTTGCTGTACTGGTCGAAGGGGACGCCCGCTCCGCCGACCTGCGTGGCGGGATAACCCATCTCCTCGGTCTCGGCGATGATGGCGTCGCGCTTCTTATTATACTCGATGTGCATATCGTTGAGCTTCCAGAGGTCCTGGATCATCTTCTTGACCTCGGGCTTGGAGAACTCGGCAGCGGCTATGGCCGCGTTGGTCGAGATGTTCATCCTGCTGATGGGCTCGAGCAGGCCGGAGGTACGGGCAAGAGACTTGTGGAGCGTCCAGCCGGTGCGGTCGGAGAAGAATTCCTCGAACTCGTCGTCATACAGCACAGGGAACTCTACGTGCTGCTGCAAAGAGCAGTCGTCGATGATGTTTCCGGGCATGCCGGCCCAGCGCATGTTCTTCGGGCTCTGTATTTCGAGCATCTTGCCTTCGCCCGCATAGATGTTAGCGAGGCCGGGGTTGTTGTCGGGGTCGAAGTCGGTGAGGTACTTTTTAAGTGCGTACCTGATCTTCTCCATGGATTCGTCGTAGATGACCTCGGCGGTGGTGAAGCCCGCATTGAAGGCCATGAAGAGCTGGGCGGACGGGGTTATGGGAACTCTGTCGGGCTCTTTGAGCTTTACTGCGGTATTTACTCTTTCAACTTTTTCGTCATACTTTTTCTTATTTTCCGGTGTCATGGTTTTTTCCCCTTTCAGAAAGGTCGGGATCCCGTCCCTGACCTGCGTTTATGTTCTTCTGCTCATAATTATAATACAGACGCTTTCCGTTTTTCAACAGATTTTCGTAATGTTACACAACGCCGTACCGCTCCGCCGCATATTTTTTTATTCAAGCTGTTCCATTTTCAGTCATATACGACATTTTTTGAAAATACTGCTTGACACACAATACTATGCGTCGTATAGTATTGCGCGAAGGGAGGTATTCGAATGCTTGATGCACAGCTCAAACGGGGACTGCTCGACGTATGCGTGCTTGCGGTGCTCCGAAGATGCGATTCCTACGGGTATCAGATGATAAAGGACCTTTCCGCCTGCATCCGCATATCCGAATCCACACTGTACCCCATTCTCCGCAGACTTGAAAGCTCCGAATGTCTCACGACCTACTCCGTCGAGCACAACGGAAGACTGAGACGTTTTTACCGGATCACGGACGCCGGAAGAAAGCAGCTCGACGATTTCATGGAGAGCTGGCGTGAGATAGCGGCCGTATATGAATTTGTAAAGGAGAGCTACGACCATGGTGCTGAATGAATTTCTGCGTCGTCTTGAAGCGGGACTTGCGCCCCTCGGCGAATCCGAACGCAGCGACGCCCTGCTGTATTACTCCGAAATGATACGCGACCGCATCGAGGACGGCATGATGGAGGAGGAAGCCGTCGCGGCGGTGGGCTCACCCGAGGAGCTCGCGCGTGACCGGCTTGCGGAACAGCCTCTGCCCGTTCTCGTCAAGCAGCGCATCAAAAAGGAAAAGAAGCGCTCGGGCGCGCTTGTGACCGTCCTTGCGATAGTGGGCTTCCCCGTGTGGCTCCCGCTGCTGATAGTCTTTCTGGCCGTGGTGCTCGTCGTCTACGTCGTGATATGGAGCGTCATCGCCGTGATGTTCGCCGTCGACCTTGCGTTTGCAGTCTCGTCCGTCGCCTGTCTCATCGGCGGCGTGTGGATGCTGTGGCACAACCCGCTGCTGGCTCTGTACTGCTTCGCCGCCGCACTTCTCCTCGCGGGACTCGCGATACTCTTCTTCTTTGCCGCAAAGGGTGCTGCGAAGGGACTCATCAAGCTCTCCGCGCTCATCGGACGCGGGATAAAGCGCATGATAATCGGAAAGAAGGCTGAAAAATGAAAAGATCTGCAAAGGTCGCTCTTATAGTCGCCGCCTGTCTCATCGTCATAGGCGCGCTTGCGGCTGCTGCCGCCATCATGCTCACGCACGGGCAGTGGGAGAAGCTGAGCTATTCCGTGTCCACCGCATACACCGAGAGGACCGAGGCCTTCAACGCCGCTGACGTAGAGCATCTCCACATCATCGCGGAAGCGGATGACGTGAAATTCATGCTGACAGACGGTACGGAATATCGCGTGACGTGCTGGGAAAACGACTCCAACACGTATGACATCACGCTCTCCGGCGGCACGCTGTCTGTCAAATATACTCCGGGATCGCGGTTCTGGAATATCGGCATCGGACCCGGTCCTCTGCTCGTCGAGGTCCCGCGCGAATGTGCCCGTGCGAGCATCGAGTCTGTTTCCGGCGATGTCAGGCTCCCTGACGGCCTCAGCCTCGGCGGCACGCTGGCAGTCTGCACGGTCAGCGGTGAAGTGCGCATAGGCGAGATCTGCGTGGAGGGCGATGCCGAGGTCTGCTCCACGAGCGGTGAGATATCCATGCGCGGCGCGTCCGTATCCGGCAGAATTGCAGCTGCAACCGTGAGCGGCTCCTTCGATCTCACCGATACGTCTTCCTCCGGTGACGCTTCCTTCTCCACTACGTCCGGCGAAGTCTGCGCCTCCGGATTCGCCTGCGGAAAGCTCGATATCTCCTCCATCAGCGGCGACGTGATTATCTCCAAGCTCGACTGCGCCGGCGCGGAGATAGATACGACGAGCGGCGAGGTCGTCATCTCGCTCACGGAGCCGAGTGGATTCCGGTACGAATGCAAAAGCGTGAGTGGAGATGTTCGCCTCCCCAAAGCCTCCGGCGATTCGAGTTCCCGCTTTTTCAAGGTCGATACAGTCAGCGGAGAAATCAAAATCAGTTGACATAATTTGTCGCAACTTCGTCTCCCCGACAGACGAAAAAAGCTGCTTCCGGTCCTCCGGAAGCAGCTTTTCTTGTTATGTGCCTTTTTTCACGCGCCGAACTTTTTCATATAGACCGCCGTCACGATGACTGCGGCGAGGATGAATACCGCGCCCGCTATGACAATGAACCAGCGAATGACGCGCCCGTCCTTCTTCTCCTCACAGAACTCGTAAAAGCTCTTGCCCTTTACGGACGCGCGGCGCGAAAGGCGCGCGAAGCTGTAAGATACGATGTCGAATGCGCCGCCCGTATTGAGTGCGGTCAGCAGGCCGGCGACCGCGACGAGAGCACCGGACACGAAAAACGCGTCGGACACGGCACGCAGGAGCTTTTCACCCGTCTCCGCCGTGAAGCCGCCTCCGCGCCAGAACATGAGGATCCATATGACCGCGCAGGCTATCAGCGCGCCGATATACTTTCCGACGCTCCCGAAATCATGTCTGCTTTTCTTCATGGCACCGCACCTCCCCTTTCCGCACGCAGACCGGACTTACTTTACGAAGCGGAGCTTTCCTCCGTCCGCCTCGAGCACGGCGTAAGAGCCGCCCGTGAGCGTTCCGGGATTGACGAGCATCACGCCGCCGTCCTCTCCGAGGAAGCTTCTGTGGGTATGACCGAAAAAGGCCGCCGTGCACCCTGCCTCCCTCGCGGCGAGCGCGAGGCGCAGAAGATTCGAAGTCACGCCGTACGCATCCCCGTGCGCGGCGAATATCTCCACTCCTTCGACTGCCGTGATGATCTTTTCCGGCGCGGCGAAGGGCGCGTCGCAGTTGCCACGGACGGCACGCACGTCGAGCCCGGGGAACTCCCGCGCGGCCTCGTTCATATCGGGCACGCAGTCGCCGAGGAAAAACACCGTGTCCGGCTTTTCGGCGCGGATGGCATCCGCTATCGCGGAAACGCCGCCGTGCGAATCGGATATGACCAAAATCTTCTTCATGATGTGTTCACCTGCTCCGTCTCATGAATATAATGATTCAGACGCCGTCTGCGTCGATGGAGGTCTTATGTATTATGTCAACTGATATTTCTTCTTTGCTGAATGTGCTGTCCGCTTCGGCAGGAAAAGACGTGTTATCCGGAAAGCAGGACAGTCTGAAAGCTCTTGCGGAAAGCGACGAGGGGAAAAAGGTCGGCGCGATGCTCGGGGACAGCGCGGATTTCAAGCGCGCCGTCGAGCGCGGCGACACGGATACGATGAAGAAATACGTCTCCGCTCTGCTCGCGACCGACGAGGGCGCGGAGCTCGCGCGGAAGCTCGCGAAAATAATGAAGTGACGTGAAAAAGGAGGGAACGGCATGGACGACCTTGAGGAAAAGCTGAATTCCATCCTGTCCTCACCCGGAAGCATGGACCGGATAATGCAGCTCGCGAAGAGTCTTACCGGGAGCGGCGAGGCTCCGCGTGAGGCGGACTCCCCCGTTCCCGACGCGAGGCTGATGGGGATACTGACGAGCGCGGTCAGTGAGTTTTCCGCCGCGGGCGACACCGAGCGGCTCGCCGCGGCGCTCAGGCCGTTCCTCTCCCCGGAGAGGGCCGAAAGGCTCGACCGCGCGGTCGGCGTGGCGCGCATAGCGCGTGTCGCGCGCCGGATCGTACCGGAGCTTGGGGGCGATGGCGGGCTTGTATAACCGTTACAGCGGGAATACCGGAAGATACGTCCGCGTCGACGACGGCGCGCCCGCGCCGCAGGCGCACGTTGTGCCGCGCAGTGAGCCCGCGCGGGAGAATACGCAGAGAGCCGCGAAGCCACCCGGCTTCCCGGCTCCCGATGAGCAATTCGGTCTTCTTTCCGGTCTGCTCGGCAGGCTGGAAGCGGCAGATCTCCTGCTGATCGCCGTCGTACTGCTTCTGTATCTTGAAAAAAAGGACGATGACCTGCTTATCACGCTCGCGGCGCTCGTCGTTTTCTCACTCGGCTGACGGGAGCGTGAACACGCCCTCGTCGGGCGCGGAAAGCGTCATTTCGTACGACGTCATCTCATACACGGTCTCTCCGCCGCTCGTTTTTTTGGCGTGCACTAACAGACCCGTGCCGACGGAGATGACGTACTCGCTCTCGTATCCGCCGTCCTCGGCGGTCACGAAGATGCAGTACTCGCCTTCAAAATCGTCGTAGCGCGCTTCTTTGATGCTTCCCTTCGGCAGGGCGAGCACGTCCTCGTACGTGAGGAGCATATCGAATGCATCCGCCGACCGGAAAAGGCTCTCGTCCTTATTTCTCGCGGCCGTGAAAACTTCGTCGGTATCGTACCAGATGTGCACGTTTTCCTCCGTGACGAGTACGTTTTTCGTGTCGCGCCCGGTGAGCGTGATGCGGACGGCGCCGGTACGCACCCAGACGTCCGCGGTGCAGCCTGACGAGCCGCCCGACCAGTACGTGTCTATGCCGAGGCGGCGCGAATAGCTCTCCGGCCTTTCAAGCGTCGCGATGACGGTCTGCACGGTCTGCGGCGTCACCTCGATGAGGTTCTCCTCCGCGCCGACGGGCACGGGGGCGTCCGGCGCGGTGCTTGCCGCGGGAGTCTCCTCCGGCATGATTATCTGCGTATCGCGGTCCGGCTTTCCGAAGAGGAATATGGCCGCGATCGCGGCGGCGGTGATGAGCACCGTCGCGGCTACGGCGAGCAGCGTCGAACTGCGTTTTTTCATATCAGCGCACCCGGAAAGGCTCCGGCGCGGTGCCGGAGACCCCGTACACGTAGAGCAGGGCGTCCGCTATCCTCGCGCAGGCTCTGCCGTCCCCGTACGGGTTGACGGCGCGCGCCATGCGGGCGTATTTTTCTTCGTCCGTCAGGAGGGCGAAAAGCGAGTCGTAGACTCCCTTCTCCGTCACTCCCGCGAGCTCGACCGTGCCTGCGGCGACGGCCTCGGGGCGTTCCGTTTCCCTGCGGGCGACGATGACAGGCTTCCCGAGGGCGGGAGCCTCCTCCTGCAGGCCGCCGGAATCCGTCAGCACGAGGCGGCAGCGGTTCATGAGTCTGTGCATCTCTCGCGCGTCGAGCGGGTCTATGAGCTTTATGCGGTCGATCCCTCCGAGCAGCCTGTGTGCCGTATTCTGCACGGTCGGCGCGGGATGCACGGGGTAGATTACCTCGACGTCGGGGAAATCCTCGACTATGCGGCGCACCGCCGTGAATATGGCCTCCATGGGCTCGCCGTAGTTCTCGCGGCGGTGGCAGGTCATGGCGATGACGCGGCGGGAATCGAAATCCGTCCCGCACAGCACGGGATCGGTAAAGCCGCCGTCACCGACGGTGTAGCGCATGGCGTCGATGACCGTATTACCGGTCACGAACACGTTTTCGGTTATCCCCTCGCGGCGGAGATTCGCCGCGTTGTTGTCTGTCGGTGCGAAATGGCAGGACGCGAGCCTGCCGACGAGGACTCTGTTCATCTCCTCGGGATAGGGCGAATACCTGTCCCACGTGCGCAGGCCCGCCTCGACGTGGCCTACGGGGATGCGGGCGTAAAACGCCGCGAGCGACGCGGCGAACGCCGTCGTCGGGTCGCCGTGGACGAGCACTACGTCGGGCCTGGCATCGGCGAAGACGCCCTGCATGCCCTCTAGCACGCGCGTCGTCACGTCGGTGAGCGTCTGGTCGCGGCTCATGAGGTCGAGGTCATAGTCGGGCTTCACGCCGAAGCATTCGAGCACGGAATCGAGCAGCTCCCTGTGCTGCGCGGTCACACAGCAGAGGCTCTCTATCTCCGGCCTGCGGGCGAGCTCAAGTACGAGCGGGCACATTTTCACGGCCTCGGGACGTGTCCCGAACACGGAGAGGACCCTGAGCTTATTCATCGCTTTCTCCTTTTCCGGTGTCCCCGGCGGGGACTGGCTCCGCGGGAGCTTCGGGCTCCGCGGCATTCTCCTCCGCGGCGGGAGCCTCGGGCTTCGCCGCCTCTGCGGCCTGCTGCTCATGGTGTCTGTGGGTCGTGCGCATGATGAAGATGCCGACCGCGGCGGCAACCGCGAAGGTCAGCACGACGATGAGCGCCTTCACGGCTCCGCTCGTCGTCAGCACGACGGCGGCGAGGCCGAGCACCATGCTCACGCAGTACAGAATGGCGACGGCCTGCTTCTGCGAGAGGCCCATGTCGATGAGGCGGTGGTGCAGGTGACCTCTGTCGGGCTTCATGGGGTTCTGCCCCTTGAGTATGCGGCGGAGGAAGGCGAACACGGTATCGAATATGGGCAGAGCGAGCACGATGAACGGCACCGCGAAGCTGATAAGGGCGTATACCTTGAACATTCCCATTATCGACACCGTCGCCAGCACGTAGCCGAGCAGAAGGGCTCCCGTGTCGCCGACGAATATTTTGGCGGGATTGAGATTATACGGGATGAAGCCGAGACACGCGCCGACGAGCGCGGCGAGCATCACGGCCATGTTGCTCTCGCTGACGAGCAGGGATATGACGAGCATGGTCAGCGAGGCTATCGTCGACACGCCGACGGAGAGCCCGTCAAGCCCGTCGATGAGGTTGACGGAGTTGGTGATGCCGACTATCCAGATTATCGTGATGGGTATGGAGAGCCAGCCGAGAGTCAGGAACAGATTCTCGGAGAAGAGATTCGGATTCGAGAGGACGTCTATGACGACACCGTGCAGTATCGCGACGACAGCGGCGGCTATCTGGCATATCAGCTTGACCCAGTATTTGACCGATACGATGTCGTCTATGACGCCGATTATGACGATGATGACGCTGCCGAGCAGTATGCCGCGCACCTGCCTCGTTATATCCACGAACAGCAGGACCGACAGTATGAAGCCGAGGAAGACGGCGAGGCCGCCGAGCCTCGGGATGGGATGGTCGTGCATGCGGCGGTCGTCCTTCGGGACGTCCATCGCTCCGACGCGCTGTGCAAAGCTCTTCACGACCGGAGTCGCCGCGAAGCTCATTATGAACGCCGCGACGATGGATATGAGTACCATGACGAGCGTACTCATCTCCACCGGTGTCTTCACCGTTACGTTTATTATGCTTGCCGCGGCAGGCATATTGACCCAAAACACAGATACACGCTACCTTTCGATAAAGCCGACTTTCTTATAGACCTTGCGGATAGTCCGCGACGCGACGGCGGAGGCCTTCTCCGCGCCCGCCTTATAGACGCTCTGCAGATACGCCTTGTCGGCGAGGAGTCTGGCGGATTCCTCCCTGATGGGACGCAGGAGCTCGACGACGGCTTCGCCGACGGCGATCTTGAACGCTCCGTAGCCCTGACCGGCGAATTCGGCCTCGATCTGCTCGAAGCTTCTGCCCGTCGCGGAGGAATAGATCTGCATGAGGTTGGACACGCCCGGCTTGTTCTCCGGGTCGAAGCGTACCTCGGAGCCGCTGTCGGTTATCGCGCGCTTGAACAGGCGCATTATATCCTCCGGCCTGTCCATGAGGCAGACGCGGCCCGTGTCCTCGTTTTCGGACTTGGACATCTTGCTCGTCGGGTCGGTGAGGCTCATGATGCGCGCGCCGACCTTGGGGATGTAGGGCTCGGGCACCTTGAACACGTCTCCGTACACGCCGTTGAAGCGGTTGGCGATGTCGCGGCATATCTCGACGTGCTGCTTCTGGTCCTCTCCGACGGGGACGAAATCGGCCTGATACAGCAGGATGTCTGCCGCCATGAGGGCGGGATACGTGAACAGTCCGCCGTTGATGTTGTCGGCGTTCTTGGCACTCTTGTCCTTGAACTGCGACATGCGGGAGAGCTCGCCGAACATGGCGTAGCAGTTGAGCACCCAGCCGAGCTCCGCGTGCTGCGGGACGTGGCTCTGGATGAAGATGGTGTTCTTCTCCGGGTCGAGGCCGCAGGCGATGTACTGCGCTATCTGCGCGAGCGTCCTGCGGCGCAGGTCGGCGGGATTCTGACGCACCGTTATCGCATGGAGATCGGCCATGAAATAAAAGCAGTCGTATTTATCGGCTCTCTCTGCCCAGTTCTTGATCGCGCCGAGGTAGGAGCCCAGAGTCAGGTCTCCCGACGGCTTGATGCCGGAGAGCATTACTTTTTTCTTTTCTTCCATTACACGGTCTCCTTTTGAATTATTTGTTCAGTCCGTAGCTTTCCGCGAGCTTGGCGAACGCGGGCAGGCTGCGCTTTATCATGTCGGGCGAGACACAGTACGCGATGCGCACGTATCCGGGCCAGGCGAAGGACGAGCCGGGCACGACGAGGATCTTGTACTCCTTGGCGGCGGCGACGAATTCCTTTTCATCTGCGACCGGGGACTTGACCCACATATAGAACGCACCGTCGGGTCTGACGCACTCAAAGCCGAGCTTCGTGAGCTCGGTATAGAGCATTGTGCGGTTTCTGCCGTAGGCGTCGATGTCCGTGCTCTCCTCGAGGCAGCGCATGACGACGCGCTGCATGAGGCTCGGGGCGTTGACGAAGCCGAGCACACGGTTGGAGATGCTGGCGGCGTTGACGACCTCGTCAAAGTCGTCGATCTCGGAGGGGATGGCAAGATAGCCGATACGGTCGCCCGGTAGGGACAGCGACTTCGACCAGGAATAGCCGATGATGGTATTGCGGTATATCTTCGTCAGCCAGGGCACCTGCTTGCCGTCGTAGGCGAGCTCTCTGTACGGCTCGTCGGAGAGGATGTAGACGGTCGTCCCGAGCTCGGCGCATCTCTTTTCGAGCGCGTCGGAGACGGCCTTCAGCTTCTCGGCGGTATAGATGACGCCGGTGGGGTTGTTGGGGTTATTGATGATGACGGCGCGGGTGCGCGGCGTGACCGCGGCGGCAAGGGCCTCCGGGTCGGGCTGGAAGGTCACGGGGTCGGTCGGCACGATGCGGAGCACGCCGCCGAAGTTCCTGACGTAGTTGCCGTATTCGACGAAGAACGGTGAGAACGCTATGACCTCATCGCCGGGGTTGAGCAGGGTCTTGAACATGACGTTGAGGCCGCCCGCGGCGCCGACAGTCATGATGATGTTGTTTTCGGTGAACGAGGTGCTGAAGCGCCTGTTCAGATTATCGGCGACGGCCTTGCGCACGTCGGCGTATCCGACGTTGGACATATAGCCGTGAACGAACATGCTGTCCTCCGTGTCGAGGACCTCGATTATCGCCTTTTTGACGCTCGGGGGAGGCGCGAAGTTCGGATTGCCGAGCGAGAAGTCGTATACGTTCTCGCGTCCGTATATCTGCGCAAGATGATTGCCCTCCTCGAACATGGCGCGGATGGCGCTGTTGTCGGCGGCAAGTCTTTTAAGTTCGTCGGAAATCATTTCCCATTTCTCCTTTTGTGCGCGGCGGTCTTTTACCGCACGTCGCTAATCGCTATATTTTAGCACAAGCCGACCCGAATGGCAAGACGCCAGCCGTCTCTTCGGGGGCTTTGCGGGTGCTTTTTGGAGCTTTTTTGATTTAACGGGAGCAAGTCCTCCCCTTCCTCGGCGTGCGCTCCGATTTTTCTGCTCCGGACTGCGCCGGAAGCGGCCCGCGAAGTTGACATTTCGGCGCGGATTGCATATATTATACTTAATAAATGCGCCCCGCTTCAGGAGCGCCGTTTTGGAGGACACCAATGCTTGATATGCAGTACTTCGCGGACCTCGAAGCCCGTATCCCCAAAGATTCCGTCCGCACACGTTTCGCGCCGAGCCCGACGGGCTTCATGCACGTCGGCGGGCTCCGCACCGCGCTCTATGCCTGGCTCATCGCCCGCCGCGGCGGCGGCAAGTTCCTGCTCCGCATCGAGGATACGGATCAGGGCCGCTTCGTCGAGGGTGCGACCGAGGTCATATACAAGACGCTCCGTGACTGCGGTCTGACGTGGGACGAGGGTCCCGATATAGGAGGCCCGGTCGGCCCCTATCAGCAGACCGACCGCCGCGAGATATACCTCAGATACGCCGAGCTGCTCATAGAAAAGGGCGGCGCGTACCGCTGCTTCTGCACGAAGGAGGAGCTCGCCGAGCGCGAGGGGCCCGACGGCATCAGCAAGTACGACGGGCGCTGCTCCCGTCTGAGCGCCGACGAGATACAGGCGAAGCTCGACGCGGGCGTTCCCTACGTCATCCGTCAGAAGATACCCGCCGAAGGCACGACGACCTTCTCCGACGTCGTATTCGGCGACATCACCGTCGATAACGATACGCTCGACGACAACGTGCTCATAAAGTCCGACGGGCTTCCCACGTACAACTTCGCCAACGTCATCGACGACCACCTCATGGGCATCACTCACGTCGTGCGCGGCTCGGAGTATCTGAGCAGCACGCCGAAGTATTCCCTGCTCTACAAGTGCTTCGGATGGGACGAGCCCACCTACATCAGCTGCTCCCCCGTCATGCGCGACGCGCGTCACAAGCTCTCCAAGCGCAACGGCGACCCGACCTATGAGGACCTCCTCGAGCGCGGATACCTGCGCGAGGCGATCCTCAACTACGTCGCCCTCCTCGGATGGAGCCCGAGGGGAGAGCGCGAGCTCTACTCGCTCTCCGAGCTCGCGGAGATATTCGACATCTCCGGAATATCCAAGTCCCCCGCTCTCTTCGACATCGTCAAGCTCAACTACTTCAACGCGGAGTATCTCCGCGGAATGACGCCCGAAGCCTTCCACGCCGCCGCCAAGCCCTATATCGAGCAGGCCGTCGGCACCGGCTTCAACACCGCGCTCATCGCCTCCCTGCTGCAGCAGCGCTGCGAAAAGCTCACCGACATCGCCGCGCAGATAGACTTCCTCGCCGCTCTGCCCGAATACGAGGCCGAGCTCTTTACCAACAAGAAGGCGAAGACCGACTCCGCCGTCTCCCTCCGCATGCTCGCCGAGGCGCGCCCCGTTCTCGCCGCGCTCGGGGACTGGTCCGCCGAGGGCGTCAAGGCCGCGCTCATACCGCTCGCAGAGCGCCTTGAGGTCAAGAACGCCACTCTGCTCTGGCCCGTCCGCATCGCGGTATCCGGCCGCGCGGTCACTCCGGGCGGCGCGTACGAGATATGCGAGCTGCTCGGGCGCGACGAGTGCCTTGCAAGGATAGACAAGGCCGCCGCCATGCTCTCCGAATAAAAAGGATTGATAAAATGAAACGACTTATCGCGCTTCTTGCCGCCGCGTTGCTGCTTGCCTCGCTGTGTGCCTGCGGCAGCGATCCGTCTGCTCCAAGCTCCCCTTCGCCGACAGTGACCGTACCCACCGAAGCGCTTCCGACAGACGCGCCCGACGTCACGCCGGAGGTCCCGACCACGGCCGCACCCGTGACGCCCGCTCCCGCTCCGTCTCCATCCGCAGCGCCCATCCCGGAGCGCGTGCCCGAGCCTGACCGTCCTCTCACGAGCGACATCGCGGTCTATTACGGGGGAAATTCAAGCACCGTTCCCGCCGAGCTCGTGACAGGCTCCCTCTGCGACTCCGTCGGGCTCTGCTTCTCGCTCTACTCCGACACCGGGACCTACGGGCATGAATACGCGGGCAACTCGCATCTATTCAAAGTCTCCGCCGAGGACGAAGCCGACGCCGACCCGCTGACCTTCATGGAGCTCCTCTTCGTAGACGGCGCCACGACCGCGCGCCTCGCGCCCTCGTTCATGGACATATACCTCGAATACGACGAGATAGAGTTCTCCGCGAGCAGGACGATAGGTCCGGCGAGGCTCCGCTGCGAGACTGTCGTCGCCTATAACGACGAGCAGTACGTGACGGCGTATCTCTACGACCGCTCCGGCGGCGTCGCCGCCTTCGTCATAAGCTGCTCCACCGACGCCAACGACTACCACCGTCCGCGTCTGACCGCCATGCTCGACACTCTCGCGCTGTTCGACTACGAGGAATGACAGTACATAAAAAAAGAGCCCGAATCAAATGCGATTCGGGCTCTTTTTTGCGTTTTTTTCATATCGTTTCGAGCAGGAAGCTCACGGGTCTGAACCCGTCGTTGCAGGATATCATAGCGGACTTCGGGTCCTTCATCCATCCGTCGTAGAAATTCCCGCCGCCCCGGGCGAGCTCCTTCACGAATTTCTCCACGCTCTCCCACGCGCTTTCACAGAAGCCGTAGGGGCACTCCCCGTCACGTGAGATGAACACATCGCCCTCCGAGATATCGCAGGTGTGCTCGATGGGATTTTCGTACCTCTCCATGAGATCTCTGTACTCCGCCTTTCTGACGGCGGTTATCCTGACGTCCATATAGTTTCTCCACCTCCCGTAAAAGAAAAAGGGCAGAGGATGTCTCTGCCCTTTTCTAATGCTGAAAACTCAGTAATCCCAGCCGGCCTTGAAGGCGGCGAGGTTCACGTCGACCATCTTGGCGGGGACCGTTTTGGCGATGATGCCGTTCCAGTCGACCTCGGTCAGTCCGAGAGCCTTGGCGAGAGCGCCGAGCATGCAGACGTTCTGCACCTTGCCGTTGCCGAGCTTTTCGGCTATCTTGCTGGCGGGGATGACGAGGACGCTGCCCACGGTCTCGGCAAGCAGCTTGTCCGCGTTGGAGGGATATTCCTCCTCGCCGGTGAGAACGGGCATGGAGTAGATCTCGTGCTCATCCATGACTATGCGGCCGCCCTTTTTCAGATAGGGCAGGGCGCGGAGCGCCTCGACCTTTTCGAAGGCGACGATGATGTCGGCATCGCCCTCGGAAATGTTGGGAGCATAGACCTTTTCGCCGAAGCGGAGCTGGGTATTGACCGTGCCGCCGCGCTGGCTCATGCCGTGGATCTCGCTCATCTTGACGTCGTAACCGAGCTCAACGAGAGCACCGGAGAGGATCTTGGTCATGAGTATCGTGCCCTGACCGCCAACGCCCGTAAGAAGAATACTGGTCATTATTTGGCACCTCCGACTACTTTGATGGCGCCAAACTTGCACATCTGGGCGCACAGGCCGCAGGCAGTGCAGTTGGCTATATCGACTATCTGAGCCTTACCGTCGGCAAACTTCATCGCCGGGCAGGCGACGCGCATGCAGGCCTTACAGCCCTTGCACTTATCCGCGTCGATCTCGCAGTGCATTCCGCCGCGGGCCTTGATGACCTCGCGGATGAGCGCGCAGGGACGGCGGGTGATGATGACGTAGGTGCCCTTGGTGGCGATGGCGTCCTCGATGGCGGCGTCCATGGCCTTCTGATCGATGGGATCGACGACGCGGACGCGCTCGGGAGCGATGCCGGTGGCGGCGACCATGGCGTCAAGGGAGATGGCGGGGACCTTGTAACCCATGAGGTTCACTTCGGTGCCGGAGTTCTCCTGATGGCCGGTCATGGCCGTGATGCTGTTGTCAAGAAGGACGAGGCAGACGTCGGCTTCCTGGTGCACGGCATCAACAAGGCTGTTGAAGCCGCTGTGGAAGAACGTCGAGTCGCCGAGGATACCGAAAGCCTTGCGGGTGTCGCCGGCCTTCTTGAGGGCGACGGACAGGCCGATGGGCACGGAGAAACCGGCGCCCATGCAGATACCGGTATCGAAGCCGTTGAACGGAGCGGACGCGCCGAGCGCGTAGCAGCCGATATCGCCGACGGCGACGAGCTTGTCCTTGTGCTTGCGGAGAGAATAGTAGAAGCCTCTGTGCGGGCAGCCGGCGCAGAGCACGGGAGGACGGTTGGGCGCCTTGGCCGGGCTCTCGTATGTATCCTGAGCGGCGGGAAGTCCGAACGCTTCGCGGATACGGCTGGCGGAGAGCTCGCCCTGCGGGCCGAGCTCCTCATGGCCGTGGCACTTGATGCCCATGGCCTTGATGGCGTTCTGGAGGTAGGGCTCGCCTTCCTCGATGACGATGATGTCCTCATACTTCGCGCA
Organism: Oscillospiraceae bacterium; assembly: GCA_045628845.1. GTDB lineage: Bacteria > Bacillota > Clostridia > Oscillospirales > Oscillospiraceae > RGIG7949. Next base: position 1,419 of record JAZQQE010000064.1, on the reverse strand, counting down.
GAAGTCGCGGATGAGACCCTCGGCGAGAGGATGAGTGATGCCCATCTTGAGATATGCAACGCCGTCGCCGAAGGCTTCGTGAGCGTGCATATAGCTTATGCCAGAGCAGACGATCGCGGTCTTGGAATCGGCGTGCTCGACCTTATTGAGGGAAGAAGTTTCGGAGAACTCGGCAAGGGCTTTGAGGTTCTCTTCGACCTTCACGTGACGCACGCGGGCGTTGGCCGGGAGCATGGAGAACTTGGCGGGGTTGCCCGCATAGGGCTTCTGCGCAACGTTGCTGCGCTCGCCGAGCTCGACGATGCTCTTGGAATGGCAGACGCGGGTGGTCATACGGAGCATCACGACGAGGTCAAATCGCTCGGAGATGTCGAACGCGGCCTTGACGAAGTCGATGCACTCCTGAGAATCGGAGGGCTCGAGCATGGCGAGGCGGGCATGAGGCGCATAGAGCCTGTTGTCCTGCTCGTTCTGCGAGCTGTGGCAGCCGGGGTCGTCGGCGGTGACGAGCATAAGGCCGCCGTTGACGCCGGTGTAGGCGACGGTGAACATGGGGTCAGCCGCGACGTTCATGCCGACGTGCTTCATGGCCGCGAAGGCGCGGAGGCCGCCGACGGATGCGCCGATGGCGATCTCGGTAGCTATTTTTTCGTTGTTTGCCCAGGTGCAGTAAACGTCATCCTTATACTGCGCCATATTTTCCAGGATCTCGGTACTGGGGGTACCGGGGTAAGCTGCTGCAACGGAGACGCCTGCCTCCCACGCGCCGCGCGCGACGGCCTCGTCACCGCTCAAAAGCAGTTTGGACATTTTTTCTCACTCCCATCAGTTATTCCGACGCGCCGGTCCGGAAATCCTGACGACGTCAGTCTGCCCATAAAAGGGCGAAAATAATTTTATCAAATCCCGTTTAGGAATTCAATGCGAATTCATTCTTTTTGGCACAATTTTTTGCAGAAATTGTAATCAGTTGCCAAAAAGGCTCAGCAGAACGCCTGCCGCGACCGCGGAGCCGATGACGCCCGCGACGTTGGGGCCCATGGCGTGCATGAGCAGATAGTTCGTCGGATCTTCCTTCTGACCGACCTTCTGGGAAACGCGCGCCGCCATGGGGACTGCGGAAACGCCCGCGCTTCCGATGAGGGGATTGATCTTGTCTTTCAGGAAGAGGTTCATGAACTTCGCGAGCAGTACGCCGCCGGCCGTTCCGAAGCCGAAGGCCACGACGCCGAGCACGAGGATAAGCAGGGTCTCAAGCTGCAGGAACTTGTCCGCGACGGCGGAGGCGCCGACGGAGAGGCCGAGCAGGATGGTGACGATGTTGCAGAGGGAATTGGCGGCGGTGTCGGAAAGGCGCGAGGTGAGGCCGCTCTCCTTGAAGAGGTTTCCGAGCATGAGCATGCCGACGAGAGGAATGGC
>JAZQQE010000063.1:0-6662 GCA_045628845.1 Oscillospiraceae bacterium | reverse complement strand
TCGTCGCCGCGACGAAGATGAACGACGCCTCCCGCGTGCGCGAGGCGGTAGCCGCCGGCATAGACGCCGCCGGGGAAAACCGCGTGCAGGAGCTTCTTGAAAAGAACGCGCAGGGCGCCTACGAGGGCGTCCCGCTCCATTTCATCGGTCACTTGCAGAGAAACAAGGTCAAATACGTCGTCGGCACCGCCGACCTCATCCAGTCCGCCGGCTCGCCGGAGCTCCTGCGCACGATAAGCGAGCGCGCGGAAAAGCTCGGCATAGTCCAGAAGGTACTGCTCGAGGTCAACATCGGGCGCGAGGAGGCAAAGAGCGGCGTGCTCCCCGAGGAGCTCGACGAGACCGCCGCCCTCGCGGGCTCCCTGCCGGGCATATCCGTCCGCGGGCTGATGGTCATCCCGCCGATAACCGAAAAAACGGTCTATTTCGAGCAAATGTACAATCTTTTTGTTGACATAAGACAAAAAAGATACGATAATGTTTCTATGGATATTCTGTCCATGGGAATGAGCGCGGACTATGCCGCCGCCATTTCCTGCGGCGCGAACATGGTTCGCGTCGGCTCGGCCATTTTCGGGCCGAGATACTGAACTCCGGAATAAAAAAGAGACGTATATATAAAAGGAGCATGGAATATGGGACTTTTGGATGAACTCAAAAGGCTGGCCAAACCCTACGATGACGACGACGATTACGAGAACTTCACGCCCAAGGCTGACAACACCCCCGTTCAGCAGAAGAGCGTTTCCTCGCCCGTCAGGAGCATTCCCTACGAGGACAAGAACAAGGTGGTCAACATCCATGCCACCGCGCAGCTTCAGGTAGTCCTCGTCAAGCCTGAGCGCTTCGAGAACTCCGCCGAGATAGCCGACCATCTGCGCGACAAGCGCACCGTCGTCCTCAACCTCGAGAGCACCAACAAGGACGTCGCGCGCCGCGTGCTCGACTTCCTCTCCGGCGTCGCCTACGCGCAGGACGGCAAGATAAAGAAGGTCGCCGTTTCCACCTACATCATCACTCCGTACAACGTCGACATACTCGGCGATCTCATCGACGAGCTCGAGAACAACGGACTTTACTTCTGATCTTAACAAGGGAGCGTCACAACTATGCTTACTCCGCAGGACATCACCTCCAAAGAATTCACCAAGGCCGTATTCGGCGGTTACGACATGGCCTCCGTCGACGACTTTCTCGACGCCGTCAACGAAGACTACTCCGCTCTCTATAAAGAGAACGCCATTTTGAAAAACAAGCTCAAGGTCCTCGTGGAAAAGGTCGAGGAGTACCGCAGCACCGAGGATTCCATGCGTCTGGCTCTCGTCACGGCGCAGAAGATGAGCAAGGATATGACCGACGAGGCCGAGGCCCGCGCCCGCGCCATCGTCGAAAACGCCGAGGGCAGCGCACGCTCGAAGATCGAGAATCTCCGCATCGACACCCGCGAGGAGGAGCTCCGCCTCGAATCCGCCAGGGCGAGAACGGCCGAGTTCATCTCCGAGATCTCCGAGAAGTTCCGCGCGCACATCGAGCTGCTCGCCACGATAGAGGCAGGCCCCGTGCCCGCCCCCGCCGCAGAGCCTGCTCCCGCCGCCGAGCCCGAGCCCGCCGCCGTCCTCTCCGAGGCGAACGTGGACGAGACCGCCAAGAGCATCGAGGACTCCCTCGCCCGCATCTTCGCGCAGACTCCCAATCCCGTCAGCATCCCGGAGGACGAGCCCGCCCCCGAGGACGCGAAGCCCCGCTTCGAGTTCCGCGACCTCCAGTTCGGCTCCAATTACGAAAACAAGTGATCAAGAAAGCCGGGCGCTCCGCCCGGCTTCATGATATACTCTCAACAGATATAAAGGAAGGTTAATGATGGACTACAACTCCACGCTCAATCTTCCCAAAACTGAGTTTCCCATGCGTGCCGGACTCCCCAAGCGGGAGCCCGGCATGCTGGAACAGTGGCGGGAAAAGGATATATACAACGGCATGCTCAAAAGGAACGAGGGCAAGCCCAATTTCGTCCTGCACGACGGCCCCCCGTTCTCCAACGGCTATATCCACATGGGCCACGCCCTCAATAAGCTGCTCAAGGACTTCATCATCCGCTCCAAGAGCATGAGCGGATACAGGACGCCCTACCGTCCCGGCTGGGATAACCACGGCATGCCGATAGAGTCCGCCATCATAAAGAAGAACAAGCTCGACCGCAAGAAGATGAGCGTGCCCGAGTTCCGCACCGCGTGCCATGACTTCGCGGAGGACTTCGTCAACAAGCAGCGCGAGCAGTTCATGCGTCTCGGCGTGCTCGCCGAGTGGGACCGCCCGTACACCACCATGGAGCCCCGCTTCGAGGGCATCGAGGTGCGCGTGTTCGGCGAGATGTTCAAGAAGGGCTACATCTACAAGGGCAAGAAGCCCGTGTACTGGTGCCCGCACGACGAGACCGCGCTCGCCGAGGCCGAGATAGAGTACGCCGACGACAAGTGCCGCAGTATCTACGTCAAGTTCGCCGTCGCCGATGACAAGGGCCTGCTCGCGGACAAGTGCGACCTCTCCCGCACCTACTTCGTCATCTGGACGACCACCACCTGGACCATTCCCGGAAACCTCGCCATCTGCCTCAACGCGGACTTCACCTACGTCCTGCTCCGCGCCGCGTGCGGCGAGACCTATATAGTCGCGGAGGACCTCGCGGAGAACCTCATCAAGGTCGCGAAGCTCGAGGGCGCCGAGATCATCGGCCGCGTCAAGGGCCGCGACATGGAGCTCATGACCGCGCGCCATCCGCTCTTCCCGCGCGACAGCGTCATCATCCTCGGCGACCACGTCACCCTCGAGGCCGGTACCGGCTGCGTCCACACCGCTCCCGGACACGGCATGGAGGACTACGCCGCCTGCCGCAAATACGACAACGAGGGCAAGACCGACATCGGCGTCATCGTCCCCGTCGACGAGCACGGCTTCATGACCGAGGAGGCCGGCCCCTTCGCCGGTCTGCGCTACGATCAGGCCAACGACGCCATCTTCGCCGCTCTTCAGGAGGCGGGCGCTCTGCTCGCCTATCAGGAGATAGCCCACCAGTACCCGCACTGCTGGCGCTGCAAGCAGCCCATCATCTACCGCGCCACCGACCAGTGGTTCTGCTCGGTCGAGGCGTTCCGCGACGCCGCCATCGAGGCCGCCAAGGGCGTCAAGTGGACTCCCGAATGGGGCGGCGACCGCATGGAGAGCATGATACGCGACCGCGCCGACTGGTGCATCTCACGTCAGCGCCGCTGGGGTCTCCCCATCCCCGTGTTCTACTGCTCCGAGTGCGGCAAGCCCGTCTGCGACGACGCGACCATAGAGGCCGTCTCCGACCTCTTCACCCGCGAGGGCTCCAACGCATGGTATGAAAAAGAGGCCGCCGAGATTCTTCCCGCCGGCTACGCCTGCCCGCACTGCGGCGCGCACTCCTTCACCAAGGAGGTCGACACGCTCGACGGCTGGTTCGACTCCGGCTCCACCCACGTCGCCGCGCTCGCCGCCGACGACGAGAGCTGCTGGCCCGCCGACCTCTATCTCGAGGGCGCCGACCAGTACCGCGGCTGGTTCCAGTCCTCCCTGCTGACCTCCGTCGCCGCCCGCGGAGGCGCGCCCTACCGCGCCACGCTGACCCACGGCTGGGTCGTCGACGGCGAGGGCAAGGCCATGCACAAGAGCCTCGGCAACTCCATCGCTCCCGACGAGATAGTCTCGAAGTTCGGCGCGGACCTCCTCAGGCTCTGGGTCGCCTCCTCCGACTACCGCGTCGACGTCCGCGTCTCCGACGCGATATTCAAGCAGCTGTCCGACATCTATCTGAAAATACGCAACACCGCGCGCTTCATCCTCGGCAACCTCGACGGCTTCGACCCGAACGACTGCGTCCCCGCCGCGGAGCTCTGCGAGCTCGACCGCTGGGCGCTCGCGAGGCTCGATATGCTCATCGAGCGCGTCCGCGCCGCGTATGACAGCTACGAATTCCACATCATCTACCACGCCATCCACAACTTCTGCGCCGTCGATATGTCGAGCTTCTATCTCGACATCGTCAAGGACCGTCTGTACTGCGACGACAGGGACGGCGCCTCCCGCCGCGGCGCGCAGACCGTCATGTTCCACATCCTCGACGCCCTCGTGCGCATGCTCGCCCCGATACTCGCGTTCACCTCCGAGGAGATCTGGGCCGCCATGCCGCACCGCACCTGCGACGATCCCGAGAGCGTCATGTATAACGATATGCCGGCAGGCTTCGACAGGCTCCCGGCCGACCGCGAGGCCGCGTGGGATACCCTCCTGCGCCTGCGCTCCGACGTCAACAAGGCGCTCGAGCTCGCCCGCGCCGCCAAGAGCATAGGCAAGCCGCTCGACGCCGAGGTCGAGATAAACCTCAACGGCGCCATCGCGCCCGAGGCTCTCGAGGGCTTCGACCTGCGCAGCATCTTCATCGTCTCCGGCGTTAAGCTCACCGACGCGCCCGTCGAGGGCTTCACCGGCGAGACCGGCGTCACCGTCGCCGTCCGTCCGAGCACCGAGCCCAAGTGCGCCCGCTGCTGGACCCACGACCACGCCGTCGACGAAAACGAGCTCTGCCCGCGCTGCGCCGCCGTCGTGGCGCGCATGGCATGATATACGTCGTCATCGCCGCACTCATCGTCGCGGCGGACGGGCTGATGAAGGGCTACATCTCCGGCGCGATACCCGAGTACGGCCATCTGGACTTCATTCCCGGCATAATGAGCCTCACCAATCACCACAACTACGCCGCGGCGTTCTCCATGTTCCGCAATTTTCAGGTGCCCATCCTGATACTGACGGGAGTCTTCGTGGCGCTGGTGATATGGGCGCTCGTGACCGACAGGATCCCCGGCACGCTCCCGAGGCTGTGCGCGGGCATGGTCCTCGGCGGAGCCGTGGGCAACGCCGTAGACCGCCTCACTCTCGGCTACGTCGTGGATATGTTCCAGACGGACTTCATGAATTTCGCCATATTCAATATCGCCGACTGCTTCATAACGGTCGGCGGTATCGTCTTCTGCATCTGCCTCATTTTCGGGAACGTCATCCCGAACGACAAGCTGAAAAACCATGATACTCACCGTTGACGCGGCATTTGCCGGAAAGAGGCTCGATTCCTGCCTCGCGGGGCAGGGGGCCGCGGCGACGAGAAGCGCCGCGCAGTCCCTCATCGAAAAGGGTCTCGTCTGCCTCCCCGGCGGCGCGCCGCTCCGCAAGAACCACATCGTCTCCGAGGGCGAGCTCATCGAGGTCACGCTCCCCGAGCCCGTGCCCGCCGCGCCTCAGCCGCGCGACATCCCGCTCGACGTCGTATATGAGGACGCGGATGTCATCGTCATCAACAAGCCGAAGGGCCTCGTCGTGCACCCCGCGCCGGGGCACACGGACGATACCCTCGTCAACGCCCTGCTCTACCACTGCGGCGACTCGCTCTCCGGCATAGGCGGCGAGCTCCGCCCCGGCATAGTGCACCGCCTCGACATGGACACCTCCGGCCTCATCATCGCCGCGAAAAATGACCGCGCGCACCTGAGCCTCTCGGCCCAGCTCGCCGACAGGACGCTCAGCCGCAAATACGAGGCCGTCGTCATCGGGCATCTGCGCGAGCCGGAGATGACAGTCTCCGCGCCGATAGGCAGGCACCCGACCGACCGCAAGCGCATGGCGGTCACCGAGCGCAATTCCCGCCATGCCGTGACGCACTTTTTCACGCTCGAGGAGTTCCCCGGCTACGCGCACCTGCGCTGCGAGCTCGAAACGGGACGCACGCACCAGATACGAGTCCACGCGGCGCACGTCGGGCATCCCGTCCTCGGCGATCCCGTCTACGGCGGTGTGCGCGAGGGCTTCGGCCTGACCTCCCAGTGTCTGCACGCGCGTCAGCTCTCCTTCGACCATCCCGCGACGGGCGAGCGCATGACGCTCACCTCCCCGCTCCCGGAATACTTCGAGGCCGTCCTCGAAAAGCTCCGCAGGCTGTGACAAAAAAATAATAAAAGCCACTCTGCTCCAAACGGGACGGAGTGGTTTTTTGTCCTTGTGAGTGAAATTAGGTCTTGTTTATTTGCGCCCGCTGCGGTAGAATGGTTAAAAAGCCCACCGGCATATACTAAAAGGAGGATCATCATGGCTTTCTGTCCCAAGTGCGGCTCTCAGGTCCCCGAAGGCGCGCAGTTCTGCGCTACCTGCGGCACCGCTTTCGCGGCTGCCCCCGCTCCCAACGCCGCCCCTGCTTATAATCCCGCGCCCCAGTATGCGCCCGCTCCCGCTCCCGCGCCCGCTCCGAAGAAGGTGCTCCCGCCCGAGGTCGCGAACAACCGCTGGATGGCCATTCTGTGCTATCTCGAGATCCTGCTCATCTTCCCCGCCATCCTCAAGCGCGACAACGAGTTCGTCGCCTACCACATCAATCAGGGTCTCGCCCTTATGCTCCTCGGCGTCGCCGGACTCATCTGCGCCATCGTCCCGTTCCTCGGCTGGCTCGTCTGCGCCGTCGTGGAGGTCTTCTCCATCGTCTGCATCATCATGGGCATCATCCACGCCGCCAAGGGCGAGATGGCTCCCCTGCCCCTCATCGGCAAGCTCAAGATCTACTCTCTCTGAGTTCAGGGCTTACACAATAATCAGAAAAC
>JAZQQE010000062.1:0-29354 GCA_045628845.1 Oscillospiraceae bacterium | reverse complement strand
TCCCGCCCCCCGTCCCGCCGAGGAGGACCCCTATGAGAAGATCCTCGAGATCTTCAATTCCAGATGATCATCTGACCCTATGAACTTTTGCAGGGGCGGCTCGGCTGCCCGCCTGCTCTCCGAGCGGAGAGCGGCGAGCGGTCGGATGCCGCTCCTGTTTCATTCCATGTTGGGGAGGCAGACAGAGTGTTTTCAGGCGGTTTCACCGCGGCATCGTTCATACTGCTTTTCGTATGCATAATGCTGCCGCTTTTCTACGTGGTATTCTACGTATTCAAAAAGAACTTCAACTTCATCCTGATGCTGATAGGTATCGTCGCGAGCTTCCTGCTGGGCTACCTGCTGACGGTCGTCCTGACGGGATTGTTCGCGCCCGCCCGCATCATAGGCGTGGTATCCGCCGCATCGTACGCCATCCGCTATTCGCTCATTGTTGGAATAGTGAAGGCGCTCGGCATGTGGCTCGTCCTGCTGCTCCTCAGCAAGCGCTACGTGACGGTCATCGTGCCCGCCTCGTTCGCCGCGGGCTATTCGCTCATCGATATTTTCCGCTACGGCGCGCATGGATACGCCGCGTTCTCCGTGGCCTCCGCAGTCAATCAGAACGGACTCGACTACGTCGTATCGACGGCTGACCTCGCCTCGCAGGCGGGGCTGCGCGAGTACCTTCTCGACCTTGCGCAGAAGCCCGCGTCGCTGTACGTGTGGGGCACGGCGGACGCTGTCTGCGGCTTCGTCGCGACTATATGCCTCGCGCGTCTTTTGTGGTACAGCATCGAGGGCGGCATCCGCGAGGAAAACAAGAAGCTCGTTCCCATTGTCCTCATCGCCGCGGTGCTCCTCGAACTCCCCGGCGCGCTCTATGACGGCGGTGCTTTCGCAGGCTACGCGCCCGCCGGCATCATATACTACCTCCTGACGGCGCTCCTCGTATTGGGGACGATATTCGCCGCAAGGAACCACGACGAAAAGACGACCGTCGCCGCCTCCCGCCTGCGCAGGCGCGGCAGATAGATCCGGAAGACAGAGACCGCTTCACGGCAAGCTCCGTGAGGCGGTCTTTTTTTCATGCCATCGCCGCGAGAACCTCCGCCGCCGCGTCCGCGAAGAGCTTCACGGCGTTCTCGGCCTCTGCGAGCGTGTTGCCGTCCGTCCCCACCTCGAGTATGAGGCAGCCCGGCGCGGCCTGCTGATTGTAGCGCTCGCCGCTCAGGCAGAGCGGCCGCGCGAGCCCGGGGTACTTATCCTCCATCGAGGCCTGGAGCCGGAGCGCGAACTTGAAGTTTTCGAGCCAGTCCGGGTGCTCGAGGCCGTTCTCGCCGTTTGTCGCAATCAGCATGACCTGCGAGGCATCGTCCCCGAAGGCGCTGCGCCAGCGCGTGCCGTCAGAGAGCGTGACGGAGTCGCGGTGCACGTCTATGATGACCGTGAGCTCCGGGTGCTCGGCGAGCACGCTCTCCATCGAGGCGAGCGAGCGTCCGTAGGAGCCGCTGTACGTCGGGTCGTCGTGCATCGTGCGGTCGTGCAGGACGCAAAAGCCGCGCGCGGCGAGCTCGTCTGCGAGCACGTCGCCGATGTGGACGACGTTTTGCTCCGTGTCGGTCGTGCGCGAGCCCTCCGTGCCGCAGTAGGCCTCGCTGCCGTGCGTGTGCACGATGAGGATCTGCGGGCCCTCAGGCGCGAGGGAAAAGGACGGGCCCGCCTTCAGAAGAGCCGCCACGTCGGGCTCGTATGACGTCTTGTTGAGGAGCGGGATCGTGTGCCGCTCTGACGGCACGGGCGCGGAGGCCTTCAGTACCCGCGCCGGGGCGTGTACCGTCACGGACGGGGTCGGGGAGGGGAGCGCCGCGCTCTCCGCAAAGTGCGCCGCGCGCTCCGGGACCTGCTCCGCTTCCGGCGCTGCTGACGGCGCGGGTGTGACGAGCGGGCCGAAGTAGCCGAGCGCGAGCCGTGCGACCGTCTCGCTCGAGCGCAGAGTGCCGAGTACGGTCTCAGCTCCGTGCGCCGCGGCGGGGGAGGCCGCGAGCCTTATACAAACCGAGAACGCAAGCAGCGCGAGAAGCGCTCTGCGCAGAGCCTTGCGTGACACCTTACCACCGCCTTTCTCAGGATTATATGCTTGAAGAGGGGCGGAGTATGTGATAAAATCATGTCAAAGCAAGTACGAAGGAGAAAGAGATATGCAGTATGAATACCTGACTCAGGGAACGTGCTCCCGGAAGATATACATCGACGTGGACGACGGCATCGTCAACAACGTGAGCTTTGTCGGAGGGTGCTCCGGCAATTTGCAGGGAATTTCGAAGCTGACCGAGGGGATGAAGATCGAGGACGTCATCGCGAGGCTCGACGGCATCCGCTGCGGCTTCAAGCCGACCTCCTGCCCCGACCAGCTCGCGCAGGCGCTGAAAAAGATAAACGCGCAGTAACACAGGCGTGAAAAAAGCAGCTTCCGGAAGTCCGGAAGCTGCTTTTTGCTTTATTCGGGGTCTTATTCGAAGAGGTTGGCCGCCTGCACGAGAAGGTCGGTGATGGGCAGGTTCTGCGGGCAGTGGTTCTCGCATTCGCGGCAGTTGACGCAGTCGCTCGCCTTGCCGCCGCGCTGGGTGTTCATGTTGTAGAGCCTCTTGTTGGAGGCGAGGCTGCGGAAAAGATTGTACTCGTTGAGGAGCTTGAGGATGGACGGGGTGTTTATCTCCATCGGGCAGGAGTTGACGCAGTATTTGCAGCCCGTGCAGTTGATGGTCGGGACCTTCTTGTAGTCGGCGACGACCTCGTCGATTATCTTTCTCTCCTCGTCGGTGATGGGCTTGAAGTCCATCATCGTCTTCGTGTTGTCCTCGACCTGCTCGAGGTCGGACATGCCGGAGAGCACCGTGGTGAGTCCGTCGAGGGAGGCGGCCCAGCGGAGCGCCCAGGAGGCGACGGAGGCGTCGGGATTGTAGTCCTTGAACTTCTTTGCCATCTCCGGCTGCATGACGGCGAGAGCGCCGCCGCGCACGGGCTCCATGATGACTATGCCGACGCCGTGCTTGCGCGCGACCTCATAGCAGCGGCGCGCCTGGACGGTCTCGGTGTCCCAGTCGTAGTAGTTGATCTGAAGCTGCACGACCTCGACCTCGGGGTGCTCGTCGAGTATCTTGTCGAGGGGCTCGGCGGGGGAGTGATAGGAGAAGCCGATATGCTTGGCCAGTCCGCGCTCCTTGAGTCCGCGCAGGAATTCCCAGCCGCCCGTTTTGTCGATGGTCTCGAGGCGGTCGGCGCCTATGCCGTGCAGATAATAGAGGTCGAAGTATTCCAGGCCGGTGCGCTCGAGCTGGGTCTGGAAGATCTTTTCATAGTCTGCGGGGCCGTTGACGTTCCACAGGGGCATCTTGTCGACGATGTGATAGCTCTCGCGGGGATAGCGCTTCACGACCGCCTCGCGGAAAGCCTCCTCGGACTTGCCGCCGTGATACAGGAAAGCGGTGTCGAAGTAGTTGAAGCCGCGCGAGAAGAAGAGGTCAACCATTTTCTTGACGAGCTCGATATCGACGTCGGAATCGCCGCCGCCCTTGGTGGGCAGACGCATAAGACCGAAGCCGAGCTTGGGGAAGTTTTCTCCGTAGTAACTCATGCTTACATCTCCGTTCAATTATCAATTTGGTCTGCGATATTTATGACGCGCCTCCCGAGAGAGAGGGCGTATTTTACGGTATTGGCGGTGCCGCCCTCTTCGCCGGAAAAGTAGCAGATGACGAAGTCGGAACGGTCGACCATGTGGCGGTTCCGCACGCTCATGCAGAATTTGTTCCACGTATCCGAGGCGTAGTACACCTCGTCTGCCGCGAGGCGGATGTCGTCGTAGTGCCTTCTCGCCGCGCGCGTCCAGCCGTCCGCCTGCTGCGGGCAGGGCAGGGCGAGCAGGAGCCGGACCGAGGGAAACTCGTCGCGCAGGCGCAGAACGGCCTCCTCGGCGAGCGTGTCGAAGCCGAGCGCGCCCCCGGCCCAGAAGTCCGTATAGCCGTGGCTGTACGCCGCGCGCAAGGCACGGTCGAGCTCGGCGGATATCGATTTTTCGCTCCCGGGAGGGAGGTCACGGTGCCCCGTAAAACAGCAGGTGCTCATGTAAAAAAGTATCCGTCTGCGCGGCTCAGCGCTTTGCGAGCTCGCGCAGTATGTTTATCACCACGTCACCGACGACGGCGACGTCCTCTGCGGTAAAGGCTGTTACGAAATTGTCGGAAAACATGAACTGCGAGGTGGGCGGGAATTCCGCGTCGCCCTCGCGCAGGACGAGCCTCACGCGGAGCCCGCCGAGGAAGGCAAGCTCAAAGGAAACGTCCGGCAGCGTCAGCTCAGCGGCGCCGACGGCGAGGCAGGCGCGGCGAAAGCCGTCGGCCTTGCTCGCAAAGGTGAACGCGAGCCTCTTTATGCAGCGCCCCTGAAAGTTGGCGTCGTACACCGCGCCCCACGGGAGTTCGCGGTAGACGAGGAAGCGCCCCGTACCCGGTGCGCTGACGCCCTCGCAGACGTAGCGGAGCAGGAGTATGCGCACGGCGTTCGAGGACAGCGAGGCGGGTGCTCCGGAAGGAGGCTCGATGAGTCCCTCCGGCCACGTCAGGCGCAGGGGGAAGCTGAGCAGCGTCATGGTAAAGGCGGCGCCGTCAAACCCAGCGCCGCAGCGCGCGGCGGCGGAGGCGGGGTCGAGCGCGGCATAGCGCTCCGTGTAGACGGCGAGCGGCGCTTCTTCCTTCTGATTGATCATTTCGCACCTCCCGTGACGGACGGGAACAGCGACGCATCCGTGTGCGGCAGGAAGCAGGAGGCGACGAAGGCGTCCATGTATCCGGGCTCGGTGGAGAGCTCGATGTAGGTCATCGAGCGCGAGAGCTCGCGCAGCTTCTCCGCCGCGGGGCGCGAGACGAGGTCCGCCCACATCCCGGTCAGCGAGGAGTTGCCGATGTATTCGTAGTGCTCGAGCGGCAGGTCGGGGAGCATACCGATGGCGATGGCGTTTTTGATGTTGATGCCGCTGCCTATGCCGCCCGCGACGCTGATGTGCCGCAGGTCGGAGGCCGTGAAGCCGAGCGAGGAGATGAGGGTCATGACCGCGGAGAAGACCGCGCCCTTGGCCCTTATGAAGCTCTCGATGTCCGTCTCTCCGAGCACGAGGCGGCGCCCCGTGCCGGATTCGTCCTCGAAAGCGAGAACGTACCCCGCGCCGTATTCATCGCGCGCGATGCGCCGTCCCTCGCGGACGAAGCGGCCCTTGCCGTTGATGATGCCGCCCGAGAAGAGGCTCGCTATGAGGTCGATTATCCCGCTTCCGCAGACGCCGACGGGCGCTCCGCCGCCGATGACGCTGAAAGAGGGCTCCATGGTCTTCGGATCGATGGCGGCCTTTTCTATCGCGCCGTCCGTCGCGCGCATGCCGCAGCTTATGTCGCCGCCCTCGAAGGCGGGACCTGCCGAGCAGGCGCAGGCCATGAGGAATTCACGCCCGCCGAAGACTATCTCGCCGTTAGTGCCGAGGTCGATGAGCATGTCGGGCCCGTCGGAATCCCATATCATCGAGGCGAGTGCGCCGGAGGTGATGTCGCCGCCGACGTAGCTTCCGATGTTGGGCGCGGGAGTCATCACGCACGAGGGCGCGAGCGCGACTCCGATGAGCGCGGGGTCGAAGGGCGCCGCGGCGAAGAAGGCGGGAACGTAGGGCTCCGTGCGGAGATATTCGGCGCTGACGCCGAGGAGAAGATGCTCCATCGTGGTGTTGCCCGCGAGGGAGACCTTGTAAATTCGTGATTTGGGGATGCCGGATTCGGCGCACACGGCGTCGATGACGGGCAGGAGCGTCTCTTTTATGACGGCGTCCTGCAGCCTCTCCCTGCCGCCGGGTCGGCCCTGCTCGACGATGCGGTTTATAACGTCCGCGCCGTAGCGTATCTGCCCGTTGCCGGAGCTCGCCTTTGCGAGCACCGCGCCCGTCGTGAGGTCCGCGAGGATGACGGCGACGGTCGTCGTGCCGATGTCGACGGCGAGACCCGCGGGGGGCAGACAGTCGTCGGGAGGCAGTACGTCGAGAACGCGCACGCTTTCGCCGGCGCGCTCTGTGACGCATTTGAGAGTGTAGTCCGCTCCGCGCATGAGCTCCGGGAGCTTCATGACGCAGAATGCGGGGATCTCCGGGTCGGCGCAGCCGAGCGTGTCGCCGATGGCGCGGGAGAGCCGCTCGTTGTCGGGCAGGCCGTCCCCCGCCTGCGGGGGCTCCATCGTGACGGTGACGACGCTCACGCCGGAGTCCACGCCGAGGCCCGCGCCGTCGAGCGCTCTGCCCACGGCGCGGAAGACTTCAAGCTCCTCCCCGGAGGAGAGGTCAGCCGTCTTCATCCTGCTGCGGTAGGCCGAGGCGATGTCCGGCACGTCTATTATGCAGTCGGTCAGAGCCGAGGTCTCGCACGCGAGACGCCAGCCCCGGTCGTATTCTTCCTGAGTAAAGTGGCGCGGCGGAGGCGATTCGGTCTGCCCCGAGACGACGAGGACGCGGCACTTGCCGCAAAGTCCGTTGCCGGAGCAGGGCGCGTCGATGGCGACGTTGGCCTTGCGTGCCGCGCTCATGATGGTCTCGCCGGGCGAAGCGAAGATACGGGTCTCGCCTTCGCCGGTCCTGAAAGTAAGTTCGGGCATGATGATCCTCGTTTTGCAGACTGCCGCAGCGGGCGCAGGGCCCGGTGCGGCAGTCCGAACGTTTTGGAGAGCTTACATGATGGCGTCCATATCGAGAGCGGGATGACCCTTCTCGGTAAGGAACGCGAGGACCCCCTCGGAGTCGGTGGCGATGGTCTCGTCGCAGATCATGTCTGCGAAGTTGTCGATGCCCCAGAGCGCCTTCGCGGTCTTGTTGACGCGCTCGGCGACATCGTCCTTGAGCTCCTTCGGCATCCAGACGATGCGGCGGAGGCCGCCCTCGGCGGCGATGAACTTGCCGGAGCTGATGAAGTGACGGCCGTGACCCATGAAGCCGGGGGTCTGCACGCCGCCGCCGGTCATGGAGGCGAGCTCGCCGAAGGTCATGCCGGTCGGGGTCATGCCTGCGTACTCGCGGTTGACGACGACGACGCCGTTGGCCTCGGGCATGATGCCGCAGATGCACTCGAAGCAGCCGCAGCTGGTCATCGGGTCTTCAAGAATGGAGTAGAGCGTCACGTTATCGACGGCGCCGTGGGTCGCGCTGTTGACGGCCTTGTTGACGGCATCGTACGCGCCGAGACGCGCATCGATGAGACCCTCCTTGGGGATGGGCTGGCAGGGACCGGCCGGGGTGAGCTCCTTGGTGGCCTTGGCGTCGAGCCAGCTGACAGCGCCGCAGAGACCGAGACGCTCGGGGGTGACGACGCAGCAGTGGGAGGGCGCGAAGGACTGGCAGAGGATGCAGGTGTAGAAGGTGTCGACGCTGTCGTCGGTCATGGCGTCAAGACGCTCGTCGCGCTGCTGATAGCGCGGCATCGCGGTCTCGGCGAGGAGAGCCTCGACCTTGGCGGGGTCGGTTATCATAGTGACCTGGCACTTGTCGACGACGCTCGCGAACTGGTCCATGATCTGGCAGTAGATGACCTCTGCAAAGTCTTTCAGACGCAGACCCGCCTCGTAGGCGCCCTTGGAGACGCGGATGCGGAACATGTTGCGCTGGCCGGTGTGCATGACGCCGTCCATGTAGTTGAACCAGTTGTGGATCTTGCGCTCGATGACGGGCTCGAAGTCGGGCTGCATCTTCGCGCCGCAGACCTCGACGAAGGTGGCGAGGGCCATCTCGCCGCCGTCGGGTCCGATATCGTCGCCTATGACGGTGAGCTTGTGGTCGGTGACCTCGGCGGCGTCACGGGCGATGACGAGCTCGCAGGTGGGGTTCTTGGAGTTCCAGAACTCGACGTGCATATCGGCCTTGCGGATTATCTCGCCCTCGAAAGCGGCGGCGAAGCCAACGGGGATGGGGATCTCGCGGACCTTTATCTTGATGTTGCGCAGCTCGAGAGAGGTCTTGACGGTCTCGGCGTGGTCGGTGACGCTGACGAGAGCGCCGGGGACCTGATTCTCGCCGAGGTCGACGTCGACGATGACGGGGAAGCCGAGCGCGATGGCGCCGGCGCCGGCGGAGACGACGACTTCGTTGAGCGGACCGAAGGTATTGACGAAGGCGGGGACGCGCTGCTTGGTGTAGTCGAGCAGCTTGCCGAGGTCACCGGCGGGAACGGCGCCGAAGATGAGCGCGGCGCGGATGGCGACGGTGACGACGTGGATGACGGCGGTGACGTCGTGGCCGAGAGGCACGACACGGTAGTCAAGACCCATCTTGACGCCCTCTGCGGCGGCCTGGTCTATGACGTCGCCGATGAGGAAGGTCAGGATGCCCTTGTTCTGGTAATCCTTGACGATGGCAGCCATCTCGGCGGGCTTTTCGGCGCTTCCGAGAACGACGGCGACGCCGGGGATGTCACCGGTGACGAGGGGCACGCCGAGGCTGCGGATGACGGGGTCGGGCACGAAGCCGGTGCCGCCCTCGCCCTCGTAGGGATTCTCATTGAGCCATTTGAGACCCTCGATTATCTCGGCGCCGACGGCGGTGGCGAGACCGGCGTTGAGAGCTTCGCCGAGGTCTTCCTTGTTGGAGATGAGGCTCTTGAGAACGCCGACGCAGGCGGGCAGGTCGCCGAGCTTGGTGACTTTCACGCCGGTCGCGGCGTAGATGGTGGGGAAGAAGTAAGCGGTATCGGGGAAAGCGATGCGGGTATCCGCGCCGTACTTGGCGATGGCGTCGTTCACGGCACCCTCGGTGAGGCCGGCAACTGCGTTGGAGCCTGCATAGATGAGATCGGTAAGAACGCTCATATTGGTAACCTCCTGTTTTGGTTTAGAGTTCGAGATAGCTGTCCGCGTAGAGGGTCTCACCGCGGATGACGTCGCAGGACTTGATGGTCTCCATCAGCCTGAGATCGCAGGGATTGACGATGGCGCTCGTCAGGCCGTTCATCATGGCCATGGCGACGGTGGCGCTGTCCATGATGGGACGGATTGCCTTGGGCATGCCGTTGGAGACGTTGGAGAGACCGCCCGTGGTCTTGAAGCCCATGTCGGAGCACATCTTGATGAATTCGAGGACTTCCATCTGCTTGTCCTGCATTCCCTTGATGACGAGGAAGAGAGGATCGAACCAGAGGTCCTCGGGGTCCATGCCGCGCTCCATGCCGCGCTCGAGGAGCTCCTGGCAGCAGGCCATGCGCTCGTCGTTGTCGGCGGGGACGCCCGCCTTGGAGCAGAGGGCGAAGCAGATGGCTCCGGTGTCTGCGGCGAGGTCTATGTTCTCGATGCGGTCGCCTGCGTCGGCGGAGTTGACTATCGGCTTGCCGCGTGCGGGATTGTATACGGAGATGCCGGCCTCGATGGCCTTGCGGTTGGCGGTGTCGAGGCAGAGGGGATGGTTGTCGAAGTTGTCCTGAAGGAGACGGACGGCCCACTTCATGAGGTCTTCGCCGCCGTTTTCGGCAGGACCGATGTTGACGTCGAGGTAGGTGGCGCCCGCGTCTATCTGCTCCTTGGCGCGCTTGAGGATGGGAGCGGGATCGCGGTTGGCCATGGCCTCGCGGATGGTGGGCGAGATGCAGTGGATGCGCTCGCCTATGGTTACGAATCTTGCCATGATGTACTTCCTCCTTACGCGTTGAGCTCGCGCATGAATTTGACGAGCTGTACTGCTTCGTTGGGGGCGACGAGGATATTCCAGCCGGGGAGCTTGGCTTCCAGCTCGCCCTTGAGAACGGCGACCTTGCCGGGAAGGATCAGGGTGCGGGAGGATATCTTGTTCTCGATGTCGAACTCGGAGATGAAGGCGGCGATGGAGTTGACGGAGAACTTGCCGGCGGCCCAGCTCGTGAGGACGGAGTAGCCGCCCGCGTCGGTGATGAGCAGGTTCACGGGGACTCCGGAGCGCTCGAGCTCGCCGGAGACGACGAAGTAGGTCAGCGCGAAGTCGACGGTCACGCAGCAGGGGCTATCGGCGGTCGCGCCGTTGATGGGATAGATGCCGGGGGCGACCTTCATCGGCTTCTGCGGGTCGGTGAAGATGTTCTGGCGCAGTCCGAAGAGGGGCAGGGCCTCGGCGTAGCCCATGCGCTCCATGACGATGACGGAGCCGTAGCGCACGGTGAACATGGCGGCGAGCTCAGCCTGAGTCACGGCATCGCCGGGGGCGATGGCGGCGGTATCGATGATGGAGGGATAGCCGAAGGTGCGGTCGCCGTCCTTGATGGCGGCGCGGCGGACCTGAACGGCGTTCTTGAAGGCCTCGGCGGCGGTCTTGCCGAGGTCGAGTATCAGATTCTTGTTGCCTGCGGCCTCGAGCTTTTCGACGGTGTCGTGGAGCTCCGCGATATCCGCTCCGGAGACGCCGAGCACGGCGCCGGAGGTCTTGGCGATATCGTTCATCCCGGCCCAGTTGGCGGCGTTGGCGCCCATGATGACGGCGGCGCCGGAGGCCTTGGCGATGTCCGCGTCGCAGGTCTCGACGATGAGAGCGCGGCCGGAGGCGCGTACCTTCTCGATGACGGCGGCGCTGCGCGCCTTGTCGTCGGTGCATCTGACGTAAACGCATTCGGCATACATGCGCTCGCCTATGCGCTCGTAGTCGACCTTGGCGAGCTCGGCGAGCACCTCGTCTATCTGCTCATCGCTCATGCAGGCGCAGACCTTCACGGCGAAGAGGTTGCGGTTGACGAAGGTCTTTTCGTGACGGAGCATGACGGTCTCGCCGCCGAGCTTGTGTCCGCCGACGTCGATGGTCTTCATCGGGGGCTCAGTGGCTTCGCTGAGCTTGGCGAGGGAGTCGGCCGACATGTGCGGGCATTTGTCGGCGGTGAGGGCGCCCTGGGCGACCTTCATGGAGAAGGCCATGCAGGTGGGGCAGCCGCAGTCCTTGCAGTTGGTCTTCGGAGTAAGCTTGAAAATATCCAGTCCTTTGAGTGCCACGTCCGCGACCTCCTTACATAAGCGCCGCGATGAGAGCGGCGGTCTTTTCTACTGTGACGGGGTGACGCAGAACGACTGCGTCGGAGCCGGAGGCGAGGCACGCGGCGGCGGTGACGGCTTCCATCTGGATGCCGCGCTGCTCACGCTCGCCCCATTCGGGCATGTCTTCATCGCTGACGAGGGCTTCCTTGACGCCCCACGCCTCGGTGGAGACCATCGTGATGACGGGCATGCGGAGCATGGCGTCCTGCTGCTCGAGCGCGGCGGCGCGGACTCTGTCGAGAGTCGAGGCGACGTACTCGTAGCCGTAGCCTGCCGCGGCAGAGCCGAGGTTCATCACTATGGAAGAGGGCTGCACGCCGAGCTGGGTCAGCACGACGTTGAGCTGCTTGGCGAGGTTGATGTCGACGGCGCTCTCGGCGCCGAGCTTGTGCCCGTAGGCGAGGGCGACGGCGGCGCCCATGGCCTTGTAGTCCTCCTCGCGGGCGGAGAGGAAGAGCAGGTCCTCGCCGGTCAGAGCCTCGGCGAGCGCGGTGAAGAGAGCGGTATCCTTTTCGATGTTCTTGCAGCCGGTGATGACGACGGGCAGCGGGGAGGCGGCGACGGCCTCCTTCGCGGCGGCGGCGCACTGCTCGACGCCGATGTCGGCGCCGGCGGGGTCTGCACCCTCGAAGCGGAGGCAGATGAAGCTCGCGCCGGGGATGGCGGCCGCGCGCTCTACGCGGGCGGCGAGGGTATCGGCACCTTCATAGAAGGCGGCAAGAGCAGGGAGACCGTCGGTGTCGAAGCCGATGTCGGTGACTTCCACGCCGACGAGGGGAGCGGGCTGGCCGGGCTTGTCGAAGAAGCACAGAGGCTGTACGCTCGCCCCGCCGAGGGTCATTTTATGCTCGCCGCTGCCGACTTCGACGCTGTATATCGGCGCGGTGAACGTGCGGGGCTTGGGTTCGAAGGACATTGATTTCACGCCTTTCATGGTATATTGAGATTAGTGAGAACTAAAAAGAAGACTATTTTTTGAGGTCGAGCTTTCCGATTATCTCCGTCAGCGCGGCCTTAACGGGGTTGTCGTCGGGCACGAACGCGGTGGGCTTTCCGTCGCAGTCGTAGCGGAATACCGTCTCGTCCTGCGGCAGGGCGCCGATGAGGTCGAGCCCGAGCCTGTCTATCTCCTGCATGACGCCTTCGTCGACTACGCCGCCGGGGGCGCGGTTGACTATCAGCTTCATCACGCCGGGATTCAGGCGGAGTTCCTTCGTCATCTCCGCGATGCGGCCTATGGCCTGCACACCGCGGCGCGAGCAGTCGGAGACGAGGAGAAGGATGTCTATATGAGGCAAAGTGCCGCGGCTGATGTGCTCGAGGCCCGCCTCGTTGTCCACGACCATGTAGCGGTAGTTTCCCGCGTACTTGTCTATCTGCGCTTTGAGCACGCCGTTGACGTAGCAGTAGCAGCCCTGCCCCTGCGTGCGTCCCATGACGAGCATATCGAAATCGTCCTCTTCCGCGAGCGCGGAGGAAAACATATATTCGGCGTACTCCTGCTTGGTCATGCCGGCCTGCATGGGCTTGCCGGGCTCGCTCTCGTCGCGCACCATGTTCTCGCGGATGTCGCCGAGCGTGATGTCTATATCGACTCCGAGCACCTCGTTGAGATTGCTGTTGGGGTCTGCGTCGACCGCAAGGAGAGGGCCGTAACCGTTTTTCGAGAGGTAGTTGACGAGAAGACCGCATATCGTGGTCTTTCCGGTGCCGCCCTTGCCTGCGACGGCGATTATCGTCGGTTTCATTCCTTGTTCTCCTTCATGTCCATGACTATCCAGCCGCTTACGAGGTCGGCTTCGAGCGGCGTCCCCTCAAGGACGGTCTCACGTTCGAGGAGGTCAGTGCAGACGAGCCTGCCGGGCTCGAAGCGCAGGTGCTGGATGTTTTTGAGAATGACGGCGTCGGGACTGCGCCTGCCGTCGTAGACCGTGGAAAGGCACATGGCTCAGCCCTCCGCGAGCGCAAACGCCTCTTCGAGCAGGGCGTTGCCCTCACCGTAGCGCGCTGCGGCGAGACGTACCTTCGCCGCGGCTTCGCCGCAGGAGGCGGCGTCGAGCGCGTCGGCGAGCTCCGTCAGCTCGGAGAGATGATGCTCGTTGTGGTGGAGAGTATAGTGAAGCAGGGCGAGGGCCTCCTCCTTCGTGGAGACGGCGCCGTCGTGGTGCCCGTGATGATCGTGATGTTCGTGCATGGTCATATTCCGCCTTTTACAGAAATTCATAATTCAAGTCATAACATTATAACACAATAGATAAGGACAATCCATTCGTTTTTTCGAAATCGGCAACTTTTTTTGCGGTAAATACAGCCTGCCGCGCGGCAGCGGGAGGCTGTAAATGCAAATTGCAATCCGCGGCGGTTTGTGATAAAATAAATAGTCAAAAAAAGGGCGCAAGCCATCCGAATGAAGGACTGAAACATGGGATATACGGAAAAAAAGATCAGAGGAGAGACGGTATACAGAGGCGTCATAGTCGATATAGAGCTCGATGACGCGGAGCTCATCAACGGGAAGATCGTCAAGCGCGAGGTCATAAGGCATCCCGGCGGCGTTACCGTGCTGCCCGTGGACGACAGCGGCAACGCATACATGGTGCGCCAGTTCCGCTACCCGTACGGCCGCGAGCTGCTCGAAGCTCCCGCCGGCAAGCTCGAGCCGGGCGAGGAGCCCGCCGTCTGCGCCGCCCGCGAGCTCAGCGAGGAAACGGGCTTTACCGCGGGCAGATTCATAGATCTCCATGAGCAGTATCCCTCCCCGGGCTTCTGCGACGAGACGCTGTATACCTATCTCGCGCTCGACCTGACCGCCGGAAAGCAGCACCTCGACGACGGTGAGTGGCTCAGCGTCGAGAGATGGCCGCTCGACAAGCTGTACGAGATGTGCATGAGCGGCGAGATAAAGGACGGCAAGACCATCATCGCCGTGCTCAAAGCGAGGGAGATATTGAAGAACGGAGGCTGAAAGGTTGAAAGTTCTCATCGTGGACGATGAACAGCACATCGTCGACATACTTTCCTACAATCTGAAAAAAGAGGGCTACGAGGTCGTCGCGGCGTATGACGGGCGCGAGGGTCTCGAGGCCGCGCGCACCTGCGCGCCCGACCTTATCCTGCTCGACGTGATGCTGCCGTATATGGACGGGTTCCGCGTGTGCGAGGAGCTCCGCAGGACGGACAGGCTCACGCCCATCATCATGCTGACGGCCCGCGAGGAGGAGCGCGACAAGGTGTACGGGCTCGAGCTCGGGGCCGACGACTACATCACCAAGCCCTTTTCCGTGCGCGAGCTGCTCGCGCGCGTGAAGACGAACATACGCCGCAGGAGCGTGCTCGAGCCCGCGGGGGAGCCCTCCGCGGAGTCAGACACCGTGAAGGCGGGAGTGCTGACGATAGACACCATGCGCCAGACCGTCGCGAAAAAC
This sequence comes from Oscillospiraceae bacterium, assembly GCA_045628845.1. Taxonomy (GTDB): domain Bacteria; phylum Bacillota; class Clostridia; order Oscillospirales; family Oscillospiraceae; genus RGIG7949. The sequence goes on along the minus strand of JAZQQE010000062.1, from coordinate 14,889 downwards.
GGGAAGCCGCTCGACCTCACGCAGCGCGAATACGAGCTCATCCGCTTCATGTCGCAGCCGTGCGGGCGCGTGTTCTCGCGCGAGGAGCTCATGCGCGGCGTGTGGCAGTATGAATATTACGGCGACGTGCGCGCGGTGGACGTTGCGATACGCCGCCTGCGCGAGAAGCTCGAGGACGACCCGGCGGCGCCCGCCATACTCATGACAAAGCGCGGCGCGGGCTATTATCTCGAGGTCTGACAGAGGACCGGAACACGACGGAAAGGGGGTACGGCCGTTTGAAAAAGGGTCTGCAAATAAAGCTGATGCTCATAATGATGCTGCTCATGATCTCGCTGATGACGGTCGTGTGCGCCTTCCTCATAAGAGGCGTCGTGAACTTCTATGAGAACGAGTTTTACGAGCAGATGCAGAGCGTTTTCGCCATGCCGGAGTTCGTGCCCGATCTGCGGGCCGCGGCGGGCGGCGAAAACGGAGCGGAGCTCATCGACGAGATACTGACGGCGTACAGCGGCGCTCTCGGAGTCGACAGCGGCACGCGCTCATACAGCGTGCTCGACGGGAAGACGGGAGCCGTGCTCGCGGGAAGCCCCGCGGACGAGGTCACGCCGAATATAGTCACTGCGCTGACGGGGGAGCCCGCCTCCGCGCGCGACAGCAGCGCCAAGTACATGGACGTCGCCGTGCCCGTGAGCAGCGGGGACAATGCCTACATAGTCTATGTGCGCGACAACAAGCAGAAGGCGCGCGACCTCAACGAGCGCATCTTCCTGATAATCATGGAGGCGCTGATAGTCGGCCTGATAATATCGGCCGTGCTCAGCTTCACCCTGTCCAAGACGCTCGTCGTCCCGATACAGAGCCTGACCCGCGCCGCCGAGCACATGGCGGGCGGCAATTTCTCCGACCGGATCGAGACGCGCGAGTCGGATGAGATAGGCGTGCTCACAAATACCTTCAACGACATGGCGGGCCGCCTGCACAGCACGCTCGAGGACATCGAGAACGAGCGCAACAAGCTCTCGACGGTGTTCCTCCACATGACCGACGGCGTCATGGCGTTCTCGCGCGCCGGCGCGCTCATCCAGTATAACCCCGCGGCGTCCCGCTTCCTCGGAATGAGCTTCGATGAGCCGAAGCCGACCTTCGACGCTCTGTTCGGCGACATAGTCAGCCTCGAGCTCGCGCTCGGACTCGGCACGTCGGACGTGCTCGAGGCGGAGCGCACGATAAACGACAGATACCTCGAGATGTTCCTCGCGCCGTTTTCCGGCGGCGAGGGCGAGCAGGGCGGCGGCATCCTCGTCGTCATCCACGACGTGACCGAGCAGCGCCGCAGCGACGAGCAGCGCCGCGAGTTCGTCGCCAACGTATCGCATGAGCTGCGCACGCCCATCACGAGCGTCCGGAGCTACGCCGAGACGCTGACCGAGAGCGGCGAGGACATGGACGGGGAGACCCGTGCCCACTTCCTCGACGTCATCATGAACGAATCCGACCGCATGACCAAGATCGTGCAGGACCTCCTCGTCCTCTCGCGCTTCGATTCGGAGAAGACGGAGATGAACTTCGAGAGCTTCGACATGGCCAGATCCCTGCACAATATCTACGACGCGCTCATAATAGACGCGGAAAAGCACGGCCTGAACATGAGCCTCGAGATCGAGAGCGAGCCCGTCATGCTCGTGGGCGACCGCGCGAGGATAGAGCAGGTCATCATAAACGTCATAAGCAACAGCGTCCGCTACACGCCCGACGGCGGGAGCATCACCATACACGCCCGCGGCGGCGATACCGTGTCGGTGTCCGTCGCGGATACGGGCATAGGCATCCCGGAGAAGGACATCCCGCACCTGTTCGACAGATTCTACCGCGTCGACAAGGGGCGCTCCCGCGCGCAGGGAGGAACGGGCCTCGGCCTTTCCATCGCGCGCGAGATAGTTGACAGACACAACGGCCGCATCGACGTCGAGAGCACTCTCGGCGAGGGCACGACCGTTACCGTGACGCTGCCCGCGGTGCGCGGGGGAGCCGCGTCGTGAGGCGCGGCGCGATAAAAGAGGGAATAAAAACAGCGCTGATCGTCATTCTGGCGGTGAGCGCCGTTTTCCTTGCCGCGAAAACGGGGCTTTTCAATGAATTCTTCGCCTCCATCCCGCGCGCTCTGAGTCCGGAGCCGACGGCTGAGGCAGAGGAGCCGGGGCGCACGGGCGAGGCCTGCCGCCCGCTCACGATAGTGCTGACGGGCGACAGCGGACTGCACTGCTGCGTCAGGTATTCGGATGAAGCGCTCGACGAAGTCTATTCCAAGCTTGAAAACCTCCTCGGCGAGGCGCTCGGCTCGTCCTCCGAGCCCGCCGCCGCGTCCGGCGGAGAGCTTCGCTCCGCGCTCGGAGGCGCGGGCGTGTTCTTCGATTTCCGCGTGCCCGTTCCGCTCTCCGCGCTCGCCGACTGGCTCGGCTCGGAGATGCTCCGGCGCAACGATACCGCCGCCGCGCGCATACTGCTCGTCTCCGACGGAGGCGACGGAGTCGAGCTCTGGTATGAGGATACGGACGGGGCCGTCTGGCGCTGCGGGACGGCGTCGGGCTTCGCCGCCCTGCGCAGCCGCATAGCCGAGTATCAGCCCAACGGCGCGTCCTTTGCCTTTGAGGACGCGGAATACGCGGGGCTCGACCCGTACTGCGTCATCTCTCCCGGCGAGGTCGTGCTGAACGCCGTATCCGTCGGCGTTCCCGCGCAGGCTGACGCCGAGAAGGCCCTGCTCGGGGCATTCGGCTACGAGCGCTTCGCAGGCAACAGCTACCCCGAGGCCGACGGTACGACCGTGTACGTAGGCGACGGGTCCATTCTGCGCATTTATCCCGGCGGCGAAGCGCTCTTCCGCGTGACCGAGCCTGCCGCCGGGGGCTATACCGCGCCCGGAGAGGCGATAGAGCTCGCAAGGCGCGCCGTGCGCGTCTCGGCGGGCGCGTTCTCCGGTGACGCGCGGGTCTGGCTCACGGGGATAGAGGCCTCCGCGCAGGGGTCCTGTACCGTGACCTTCGGCTATGTCATCGACGGCGTGCGCGTGAGCGGGACGGAGGCCGCGTCCGTTGAGGTCCGCGGCGGCGCGGTGACGCAGGCGAGGATCACCCTGCGCACGTATACCGCGGGTGAGGGCGTGACGCTGCTCCCCGAGCCGCAGGCCGCGGCAGTCGCTCAGGAGAAGCTCCCGGGCGGCACTCTGTTCCCGGTGTATACCGAGCGCGCGCCGGAGCTCGTTCCGGCATGGACGGTGGGGTGAAGCATGGACGGTAAGAGAATCAAAACGCTGGTCATAATCATCCTCGCCGTTGTAAATCTGTTTTTTGCGGGCATACTCATAAGCGAGCGCGCGCAGTCGCGCGGCATGGAGGCCCGTGAGAGGGAAGAGCTCGCCGCCGTGCTCGCGCAGTCCGGCATAGAGCTCGACGCCGATTCCATTTCCGACGCACGGCCCGTGAAGAGGTGTACCGTCGCGCGTGACAGCGCGATGGAGCGGAGCTTCGTCACGGCGCTCATAGGCGAGGCCGAGCCCGTGGAACAGGGCGGCGGCATCGTGTCCTACGAAAACGACCGCGGCTGGGCAAGGCTCCGCGCGGGAGGCGAGGTCGAGGCCGTCATATACGACAAGTCCCCGCTCTCGGCGTCGACGAAGGCCGTCGAGTACGCGGCGGGCCTTCTCGAGGCGACGGGGTTCGTCCTCTCCGACGGCGTGCTGACGGAGAGATACGGCGACACCGACGTCTGCAACTGCGTGCTGACCGTGACCGCGGCCGACGAGGGCATCCTCGTCGAGGGCAGGAGACTCACGGGAACTCCCGCCGAGGAGGGCACGGAGAGCTCCGTCTCCGCCTATACGGCGCTGATGGTCTTCCTGCGCCACATCAGCGAGGGGGGCAGCGTCGTCAAGCGCGTGTACGCGGTCGGCCCGTGCAGCCTTTATCAGTATTCAGCCTCCGGCGGTACGCTCGAGCCCGCGTGGCGGATAGACACCGACGGCGGCACGGTGTATGTCAGCGCCGTCGATCCGCGCATCCTCGAGCCCTGACGGGCACGAATTTCCGTTTACATAAACTCACCCCTTTACAAAAAGGAACAAATGTGTATAATATAGTTGCCAAATGGTGCGAAAATGTTACCGAAAAGTACTATTCTGCACAAAAACTCCCCGGAGAAGGTCATCATGGATAAATACGTCATCAAAGGCGGCAAGCCGCTTTTCGGCGAAATAGATATATCGGGTGCGAAGAACGCGGCAGTGGCCATAATCCCCGCCGCCCTGCTCGTTGACGGAGTGTGCCGTATCGAGAACATACCGCAGATCAGCGACGTGACGCTTTTCCTGCGCATCCTCGAAAGCCTCGGCGCCCGCGTCAGAACGATAAACCGCACTACGACCGAAATAGACTGCTCGAGCGCGACGATGCGCGAGGGCCGCTTCGATCTCATGAGGCAGATACGCGCCTCGTACTATCTGCTCGGCGCGATGCTCGGCCGCTTCGGAGAGGCGACCGTGACCATGCCCGGCGGATGCGACTTCGGCGTCCGTCCGATAGACCAGCACCTCAAGGGCTTCTCCGCCATGGGCGCGGAGACGGTCGTCGAGGGCGGCCTCATCCGCAGCGAGGCGAAGGGCGGCGTGCACGGCGCGAGCGTATATCTCGACGTCGTGAGCGTCGGAGCGACGATGAACATCATGATAGCCGCCGTGCTCGCCAAGGGCCGCACCGTCATCGAGAACGCGGCGCGCGAGCCGCATATCGTCGACCTCGCGAACTTCCTCAATGCCATGGGCGCGGACGTGCGCGGCGCTGGAACGAACGTCATCAAGATAAACGGAGTGCCGTCTCTCCGCGGCGGCACCTATTCCATAATCCCCGACCAGATAGAGGCGGGAACGTACCTTGCCGCGGCGGCTGCCGCAGGCGGCGAGGTCCTCATCCGCAACGTCATCCCCAAGCACCTCGACTGCATCACCGGCAAGCTCGAGGAGATGGGCGTGTATATCGAGGACAGGGGCGACATGGTGCTCGTCCGCAGGGACAAGCCTCTGCGTCATGCCAACGTCAAGACGATGCCGTATCCCGGCTTCCCGACGGATATGCAGCCGCAGATGGGCGTGCTGATGAGCGTGGCGCACGGCGTCAGCCACATCACCGAGGACGTCTGGGACAACAGATTCAAGTATCTCGACGAGCTCAAGCGCATGGGCGCGAGAGTCAAGGTCGAGGGGAAGACCGCCGCCATCGAGGGCGTCGGGCGGCTCACGGGCGCCGCAGTCAAGGCGTGCGACCTGCGCGCGGGCGCGGCGATGGTGATCGCGGGCCTCTGCGCCGAGGGGACGACCGTAGTCGAGGACATCCACCACATTGAGCGCGGATATGAGAATATAGTTGAAAAGCTCCGGGGCATCGGAGCCGACATCGTCGAAACGACGGAAACGGAACCGCAGCCTGGCAAGGCCGCGGCAGTCTGAAAAACGGGGGAGGCCGCGCCTCCCCTTTTTTGTGTTCGGGATAAAGCTATGAGATTCATGACGCTCGCCTCCGGCTCCGGAGGCAACTGCACGCTCGTCTGGAACGGCGGGACGCGCATACTCATCGACGCGGGCATCTCCGCCCGCAGGATAACGGCGGCTCTCGCCTCCGTCGGCATGACGCCGCGTGATGTGGACGCCGTGCTCGTGACCCACGGTCACTCCGACCACACGGCCGGCCTGCCCGTCTTCCTCGGGAAGACGGAGGCGTCCGTATGGGCGAGCGGCGGCACGGCCTCGGAGATAGCGGGCAGATGCCCCGCGGGGCGCATACGGGAGTTCATGCCGGGCACGGAGCTCCGCTTCGGCTCGATGAGCGCGGTGAGCTTTTCCACACCGCATGACGCCGCGGGGAGCACCGGCTTCGTCATCACGGAGGATGGAGGAGCGCGCCTTGCGTTCGTGACGGACCTCGGGAAGGTCACCTCGGAGGTGCGCCGCGCCGTCACGGGAGCGGACGCCGCCATACTCGAGAGCAACCACGACCTGACCATGCTCCGCACCGGGCCGTACCCCTATCCGCTCAAGCGCAGGATAGAGGGCGATTTCGGCCATCTGTCAAACGACGCCGCGGGCGCGTTCGCGCTCGAGCTCGCGCAGGCCGGAGCAAGGTACATAGTCCTCGCGCATCTCAGCGAGACGAACAACACGCCGGAGACGGCGTACCGCACCGTGCTCGCCGCGCTCGGAGAAGCGGCGGCGGGCGTGAAGCTGAGCGTCGCGCCGGCCTCCTGCGCCGGGGAGACGTTCGATACGGAGGTATGGGACTGATGCTGCACATCAAGATCCTCTGCGTCGGCAAGCTCAAGGAGGAATTCTGGGAGCAGGCCGTCAAGGAATACTGCAAGCGGCTCGCGCCGCTGTGCAATCTCGAGATAGAGGAGCTGCCCGAGAGCCGGCTCTCAGCCTCTCCGTCGCAGGCGGAGATAGATGCCGCGCTCGCCCGCGAGGCGGAGGGGATAGAGCTCCGCATCCCGAAAAACTGCATGGTCATCGCCCTCGCCATCGAGGGCAGGGAGCTCGACAGCCCGAAGCTCGCGGAGTTTTTCGCCGCGTGCGCCGATAGGGGAAAGACAAGGCTTTGCTTCATCATCGGCGGCTCCATGGGCCTTGCCGAGAGCGTGAAAAAGCGCGCCGACCTGATGCTCTCAATGTCGAAAATGACGTTTCCGCACCATCTTGCGCGCGTGATGCTGCTCGAACAGATATACCGGGCATATAAGATAAATCAGGGCGCAAAATATCATAAGTGAGAGGAGATACCCCGATGAACGATAACGAAGAGGCCGTATGCGGCGGCTGCGAGACCGACGTATGGCCCAAGGACGATAACGGGGAGCCCGTAGCTCCCGCCTTTCTCACGACAGTGACCGGCACGCAGATGGACTACGAGCTGGCCATAAGCCTGCTCACCTCCTTCGGCATACCGACCCTGCGCGACTTCCCCGCAAACGCAGGCCTTGCGAAGATAGTGCTCGGCTTTGCCGGGACGGGGATGGACGTGTACGTGCCTGAAAATATGCTCGAGTTCGCGCGGGAGATCATGAAGCCCGTCGACCTCGATGAGGAAGTGGAAGAATGACCGGAAGAGAAGAATACGAGCGCTGGCTCGCCTGCCCGGAGCTGACCGACGCCGAGCGCGCGGAGCTCACGGGCATATCCGATGATGAGATAGAGTCGCGCTTTTTCGCGCCGCTCGCCTTTGGCACCGCGGGACTGCGCGGCGTCATGGGCGCGGGGATAAACCGCATGAATGCGAGGATAGTCGCGCAGACGACGCTCGCTCTCGCCGAGCAGGTGAGGGAGACGGGCGGCGCGGAGCGCGGCATCGTCGTCTGCTTCGACTGCCGCGAGAACAGCGGGCTTTTTGCCGAGACGGCGGCGCGCGTCGCCGCGGCTGCGGGCGTGCACGTGAGCATATTCGCCGATATGCGCCCGACGCCGGAGCTCTCCTTTGCCATCAGGCATCTCGGCGCTGCGGCGGGTCTCAACATAACCGCAAGCCACAACACCCGCGAATATAACGGCTACAAGGTCTACTGGGGCGACGGGGCTCAGCTCCCGCCCGCAGAGGCCGCCGTCATCGCCGCGCGCATGGAAAAATGCGACGTGCTCTCCGATTTCCCGCAGCTCCCGCTCGACGAGGCGGCGCAGGCGGGCCTCCTCACCGTGCTCGGAGAGGAGACGGACGAGGCGTTCCTCGCCGCCGTGCTCGCCCAGAGCAGGGACAGAGAGGCCATAAGCGCCGCGGAGGACATGAAGATCGTCTACACGCCCTTCCACGGCACGGGGTACAGGCTCGTCCCCGAGGTACTGCGCCGGGCGGGCGTGAAGGGCCTCGTCTGCGTTGACGAGCAGATGGTGCCGGATGGCACGTTCCCGACCGTGAAGAGCCCCAACCCCGAGGAGGCGGAGGGCTTCGCTCTCGCTCTGCGCCATGCCGAAAAATGCGGCGCGGAGCTCGTCATGGGCACTGACCCGGACGCCGACCGCTTCGCCTGCCTCGCCCTGCACCGCGGCGAGTACAGACTCATAACCGGAAACCAGCTCGGCGCTCTGCTGCTCGACTATGTCATCGGCGCGCGCAGGAGGGCGGGCGATCTGCCCGAAAAGCCCGCCGCCGTCAAGAGCATAGTCTCGACGGGGCTCGCCGCCGCGATAGCGCGCGCGGAGGGCGTCCGCATGGAGGAGACGTTCACGGGCTTCAAATTCCTCGCCGAGCGCATGGGCGAGCTCGAGGAGGACGGCTGGGAAGCCGTCATGTGCTTCGAGGAGGCCATAGGCTACCTCATCGGCGGCTTCGCGCGCGACAAGGACGCGGTCACGGCCTCGCTCGTGACTGCCGAGATGGCGTCGTATTACTACAACAAAGGCATGACTCTCATAGACGCGCTCGAAGCGCTGTATGAAAAGCATGGCAGATACGAGGAGAAGACGGTCAGCCTCGTCATGCCGGGGCTCGACGGCCTTGCAGACATGAAGGCCCTCATGGCGGAGCTTCGCTCCGCGCCTCCCGCGGACCTTGCGGGCTTCGCCGTCGCCTCCGTGACCGACTACCTGACTGGAGCCGTGACGGAGAACGGGGAGAGTGCGGGCGAGTGCGCCCTGAAGGGCTCGGACGTGCTGCGCTTCGACCTCGCCTGCGGCGATACCGTCATCGTGCGTCCGTCCGGCACCGAGCCGAAGATAAAGATTTACCTCCTCACCCACGGCGGAGACTGCGCCGCGCGGCTCGGACTCTTCATTGCATGGGCAAAGGAGCTCAAAGCTCCAACAAAAGATAATTGACAAACAGGTACTATATTTTTTATACTGAAAAAAGAAAAAAGACTTTCGGAGGCATTCCAAATGGCTGATGAGATCTACGGAAACATATACGATATACAGAAATTCTCCGTGCACGACGGCCCCGGCATCCGTACGGACGTCTTCACGAAGGGCTGCCCGCTGAGGTGCCTCTGGTGCCACAGCCCCGAATCGCAGAGCTTCGGGCCCGACCTCGCGTGGATGGATATCCGCTGCATAGGCGTGGAGTTCGGCGGCAAGTGCGTCGAGGCGTGTGAATACGGCGCGATAAAGGTCGGCGAGCCGGTGGCGACGCTCGGCGATTCCGGCAAGACGATCAGCCCGCCCGTCATCGACAGGGACAAGTGCAGGGTCTGCCTCAAATGTGCCGATATGTGCCCGTCCAAGGCCCTCTACAATACGCTCCGCAGGATGAGCGTCGAGGAGGTCATGGTCGAGATACGCAAGGACAAGAAGTACTACGACCGCTCCGGCGGCGGCGTCACCATCTCCGGCGGCGAGCCGATGAGCCAGTTTGAGTTCACTCTCGCCGTGGCCAAGCAGTGCAAGGCCGAGGGCATCCACGTCGCGCTCGACACGACGGGCTTCGCCCCCTGGGAGCACTACAAGGAGATCCTGCCGTACGTCGATCTCTTCCTCTATGACCTCAAGCACATGGATTCCAAGCGCAGCGAGAAGCTCGTCGGCGTGCCCAACGAGCTGATACTCGACAACGCGCGCAGGATAGCCGCTGCGGGCGGCCGCATCCAGTTCCGCTTCCCGATAATCCCGAAGCTCAACGACAGCGAGGAGAACGTGCGCGCGACAGCGGCGTTCTGCAAGGAGGTCGAGAACGCCATCGACGTCGTGCAGCTCCTGCCTTACCACAAGATGGGCGAGATGAAGTACGTCCGCCTCGGCAAGAAGTACCGCCTCGTCAACGTCGAGCCCCCGACGAACGAATTCATGGAGGCCCAGCTCGAGATATTCAAGAGCTACGGCCTGCCCGCCCAGATAAGCTGATGGATGAATACATAGCGCGCGGGCGCACTCTCCCGGAGGCGTACCATGCTTCGCTCGTGATGCTCGCCGAGAACGCGAAGGAGTCTCCCTGCCCTGATTACGGGACGACGCAGAAGGAGCTCTCGATGACGCTCTTCGTGTCCGAGCCCCTTGCCGAGCCGATGATAAGCCGCCTCACCGTCGGCGGCTACCGCGAGCTCGAGCAGTACCGCCAGGAGATACTCGACGGCATCCTCGATTTCGAGATAGAGCGCGGCAACTGGGCGTATACGTACCACAGCCGCATGGCAGAGCAGTTCCCGTTCATACTGCGCGAGCTGCGCCGCAATCCCGATTCCCGCCGTGCCGTCATCGACGTGCGCGAGTGGCGGCATGACGCCGCCGAGGGCAACGAGAATCCCGCCTGCCTGCAGCACGTCCAGTATTTCATACGCGACGGCGCGCTGCACTGCAAGCTGCTGTTTCGCTCCAACGACGCCTGCAAGGCCGCGTTCATGAATGCCTTTGCGATGATAATGCTGCAAAAGCGGTTCGCCGACGAGCTCGGCGTGAAGATGGGCACGTACACCCACCGCGCCAACAGCTACCACTGCTATAAGCGCGACTTCGAGCTGCTCGACGGATACGTCAGGCGCATAAAGGAGAGGCCCGACGAGGTATGCTACGACTACGTCGGGGAATTTGAGGAGCTCATGCGCTCCGCCGCGCCCGACATCGCGCGCGACGTCGCGAAGCTGAAAGAAAGATAAAAAAGACCCCGTTCATTCCGAAAAATGAACGGGGTCTTTTATTGCCCTTCCGCGCCGCGTCACAGGTCGCACGCGGCCTTGAGCCCGTACGCGCTCTCGGCAGAGAGCACGGCGCGCAGTATGGCCTCCGCCATAACGTCCGCCGCGAGCGTGCCGACGGAGTCGGGGTCCGCTGTGAGGTCTCCTGCGCTTATCGCGTAGACGCTGTCGCCGTCGGCGGAGGTGTGGACGGGGCGGATAGCCCGCGCGAGCCCGTTGTGCGTCATTCCGGCGATCTTTTTGAGCATCCGCTTGTCAAAGCGCGCGTTGGTGATTATCGCGCCTATCGTCGTGTTGGCGGTGAAGCGGTTGCGGTTTTCGAAATATCTGTCGTAGAGCTCCGCCGTCGAGGAGCGGAAGCCCTTCCCGTCCTCCGTGAGTAGCCCGGCCGCCTTCTGCCCGGTCTTCCAGTCGAAGACGTCGCCGTAGGCGTTGACGGCAACGACGGCGCCTATTTTGAGGTCGCCTATGCTGATGGCGTAGCTCCCTATGCCGGACTTCATCGCCGTGCCTATCCCGTGCAGCTTTCCGACGGAGGCGCCGGTGCCCGCGCCGTAGTTGCCGTCGCGGTAGTTCCCGCGCTCGGAGGCGACGCAGGCCGCGTAGCCCATCGCCGCGTCCGGCCGGACCGTGCTGCTGCCGACTCCGAGGTCGAAAAGGCACGACTGGCACACGAGCGGGACGCGCGTTATGCCGACGTCGAAGCCGATGCCGCGCTCCTCGAGATAGCGCATGACGCCGCCCGCGGCGTCGAGCCCGAAGGCGCTGCCGCCCGAGAGCACAACGGCGTGGACGACCTCCGTGCCGGAGAGCGGATCGAGGAGATCCGTCTCGCGTGAGGCAGGGCCGCCGCCCCTGACGTCGACTCCGACGGGAGCTCCGTCGGGGCAGAGTATGACGGTACAGCCCGTGGCGGCCTCCGTGTCCTCCGCCTGACCTATGCGAACGTTTCCGATATCCGTTACGGCTATCTCCTGCATGATACCAGCTCCCGCGTTTTTCTTTTTACTATATCACATACGCCTGCGCGGGGCAACGGTACGTTCAGCCGGCCTTTATCTGGCGGCCCGTGTGGTCTATCGTGAAATCTCCCGTGAGCAGCAGCTCCGAGACGGGGACGGGCTCGTAGCCCTGCGAGAGGAGCCCCTCGATTATCGCGGGGAGCGCCTCCGGCGTATTCTCGGCGGCGTTGTGGAAGAGGATTATCGAGCCCGGCGCGACGCGGGACATGACGCGCTCTGTTATCGTCGCGGCGCTCAGTCCCTTCCAGTCGAGGCTGTCGACGTCCCACTGTATGACCTCGAGCCCCGCCGCGCGCACCGCGAGCACGACGTTGTCGTCATACTCGCCGTAGGGGCAGCGGAAGAGGGTCGGGCGCACTCCCGTGACGTCCTCTATTTTGTCCGAGCATGCGCCGACGTTCGCCTTTATCTGCTCCGTCGAGAGCTTCGTGAAATGCGCGTGGTCGTCCGAGTGGTTCATGACCTCATGCCCCGCGTCGCTGAGCGCCTTTACGGATTCCGGATATTTCTCCACCCAGTCGCCGACGACGAAAAAGGTCGCCCGCACGCCGTAGCGCGCGAGGATATCTATGAGCTGCTGCGTGTCCTCGTTGCCCCACGCGGCGTCGAAGGTCAGCGATACCGCCTTGTTGTCGCGCCCGACACAGTATATGGGGAGCTCGCGCACCGTCGCCGAGGCTCCGACGACGGCGGGGGAGAAGACGGCCGAGAAAATGCCCGCGGCGATGAGCAGCGCCGCCGCGGCGAGCCACGTTTTTTTCCTAAAAACAAGTACCCTGCGTTCACGCTTCATATCCATCCCTCCGAAAAAATACGGTCTGCGTGAAGTATATGACGCCGAGCGCGAAAAGATTACGCCCGCTATATTTGCATATCCGGCGGGGGTATGGTATAGTTTTATACAGACGAGACCGCATCGAAAGGGACACGATATGGCACTTGAAGTCAGATACCCACACGTCTTCTCTGCCGGGCGCATAGGCACGATGAAGGTGAAAAACAGAATAGAGTTCGCGCCTCTCATGTCCGCGCACGCGGACCCGGAGAGCGGCAAATGTACGCCGGAGCTCATCGAGTTCGTCACCTCGCAGGCGAAGACCGGGGCCGGCATAGTGACGATAGGCGCCGCGCCCATCGACTTCGAGAAGGCGCGCAGCCAGTACGGGAGCCTCTCCGTGTGCAGGGACAGCGACCTGCCGTACCTGCGCCGCCTCGTATTCGAGGCACACCGCTTCGGCGCGAAGCTCTCCGTCGAGCTGACGCACGCGTCGTATTCCGAAAAGCAGTCGCTACTGCACGTCAAGGGCGCCATCGTGCCATCCGTCATCCCGGAGCTGCACGGCGGCGAGCACGTCAGGCAGCTCGAGAAGCAGGAGATGCGCGAGATAACCGACCGCTGGGCCGACTGCACCCGCCGCTGCCGCGAGGCGGGCTTCGACATGGTAATGATAGACGCCGCGCACGGCGACCTGCTGAGCGCGTTCCTCTCTCCCGCGCTCAACCGCCGCTCCGACGAGTTCGGCGGGAGCCCGGAAAACCGCCGCCGCTTCCCGCTCGACGTACTGCGTGCCATCCGCGCCGCGGCGGGCAATAAGATGGCGGTCGAGCTGAAGGTCTCCGGAGACGAGCATATTGAGGGCGGCACTCCGCGCGAGGAGCGCATCGCCTTTTTGCAGGAGGCACAGAAGTACGTCGACCTCGTCACCGTGACATGCGGGATGAAGTCGGACGCACTCTCCGCGTCGTACATAGTCCCGTCCTACTGCCACGGGAGGACGCTGAACGCGGACTACGCCGCCGCCGTCCGGGCCGAGCTCGAGATCCCCGTCGGCGTCGTGGGCGGCATAATGAGCATCGCCGAGGCCGAGGACGTCCTCGCCTCCGGCAAGGCTGATTTCGTATCGATGGCGCGCGCCCTGATAGCGGACGGCGCGCTTCTGAAAAAGGCGTGGAACGGCGAAGAAGAGCACACGAGGCCGTGCCTGCGCTGCCAGAGCTGCATCTCATTCGTGTCGCAGGGTCTGCCCCTGCGGTGCGCCGTGGAGCCGCAGACAGCGCCGCTCCTTCCCGCGCCGAAAAAGAAAAAGGTCGTCGTTGTCGGCGGAGGCCCCGCCGGGATGACCGCCGCGCGTACGCTTGCCGCCAGAGGCCACGAGGTCGTGCTCTTCGAGCGCGAGTCGAAGCTCGGCGGAAGGCTTGCCGAGGCGTCGAAGCTTTGGCTGAAGGACGGGTTCCGCGAGTACCTCGACTGGTGCGTCCGCGAGACGGAGGTCTGCGGCGCGCGAATAGTCACGGATACGTTCGTAACGCCCGATATCATCGAGCGCGAGGCGCCCGACGCCGTCATAGTCGCTGTCGGCGCGGAGGAGATAAGGCCGCCGCTCGCCGGAGCGCACAGGGTAATGACGGTCGCCGAGGCGAATCTCGGCCTGCGCGAAACGGGTGGGAACGTCGTCATCTGCGGCGGCGGGCTGTCCGGCTGCGAGTGTGCGCTCCAGCTCGCGCACGACGGTAAAAATGTAACGATAGTGGACGCCAAGAGCGAGGATGAGCTCTGCCTCGGAACGCCGATACGCGAGCAGCTTTTCAGCATGCTCGACGGGTACGGTGTGCGCCGCCTGTACGGGGCGCACGTGACGAGCTTCACCGACGGCGGCGTAAAGATGATACACGGGGGCGAGGAAAAGCTCCTCCCCTGCGATACCGCGATAGCCTCCTTCGGGCTCCGTCCTCTTGAGGGACTCATCGAGTCCCTGCGCATGTCCGCGGCGGAGAGCGCCGTGGTCGGAGATGCATACAGAGTCGGGCGCATAGCGGATGCGAATCTGAGCGCTTTCGACGCCGCGGCTGAGATTTAAGAAAATGCGGCAAAGATAAAAAAAGCTCTTGACAAAAGCAAGTATATTTCTTATAATAACGAAGCTGTCAACAGCTGCGAGAGTGCTGGAATAGGTAGACAGGCACGTTTGAGGTGCGTGTGTCCAATCGACGTGGGAGTTCAAGTCTCCTCTCTCGCACCATATTAGGACTCCAATATCAACAAGATATTGGATTCCTTTTTATATTATTCGCAGATTTCAAGAAGCATTTTGATTTACTCGGCAATCCTTTTAATTATTGGAACGCAAACTGAATTTCCGATTTGTTTGTAAGCGTCTTCAATGGTAATGCTTTTGGGAAAATAATAATCTGTTGGGAATCCTTGAAAATC
>JAZQQE010000061.1:0-3946 GCA_045628845.1 Oscillospiraceae bacterium | reverse complement strand
AAATCAATGTAAGTATCCTCGGATATATTTGTGTCATTAATTATGTTTATTAAAGTTTTTATTTTGTCCTTGCGTTGTTGTTCTTCGTGTTGTTGAACTTTTTTTCGTGTTTTTTCATTGCTTCTTGCACTTTGTTCGGCTATTATGTCACTATTCTCAACCAATTGTCCAAAACCATAAAGTATAAATGAACCTACCCACGAAAGAAGAGAACCAACAACAGCAGTCAATATGCCTGCAAGAACCAAATCTTCATCCGTTGCCATTAGAACAATTCCGGTAATAATGCACGCAATTATTCCAATCCAGCATACTACTTTCGCAAGTGTTTTGATTTTGCCACCAATGTTATCAAACATAATACAACCTCCAAATTCGTTTTGCACATTATACCAGGTCTTATTACTTTTTTCAATATATCATCATAACAAAAGTGGATGTAACTGAAATCCGTTACATCCACTCGATATGGTTGCGGGGGTGGGATTTGAACCACACGACCTCCGGGTTATGAGCCCGACGAGCTACCGAACTGCTCTACCCCGCGATATAGATACGGTTGCGTTTTTCCGCCTCCCGTAGTAAAATACATTCTAACACTCATACATGATAATGTCAAGGACTTTTTGGAGGCAGGAAATATGAAGATTCGACCTGTCGCACTCATAACCGGCGGCGCGGGCGGGATAGGCTCGGCGACAGCGCGGACGCTCGCGGCGGAGGGCTGGCTGCCGGCGATATGCTGGCGCACCTCGGGCGAGGCGGCGGAGAAGCTCGCGGCAGAGCTCGGAGGCGTCGCGCTGCGATGCGACGTGACCGACAGCGGCGCCGTTCGCGCGATGTTCGCGCAGCTCGAGGCGGGGCCCGGTCTGCCGGAGGTGCTCGTGAACAACGCGGGGCGTTCGTTCCGCGGGCTTTTGCAGCTCATGAGCGATGAGGAGTGGTGCGGCGTGACGTCGGTCGCGCTCGACGGCGCGTTCTACTGCTGCCGCGAGGCGCTCCCCTCGATGATACGCGCGCACCGCGGCTCGATAATCAACATATCCTCCGTCTGGGGCGAGGTCGGAGCCTCGTGCGAGGCGGCGTACTCCGCGGCGAAGGCGGGGCTCATCGGTCTGACGAAGGCACTCGCGAAGGAGGTCGGGCCGTCGGGCATACGGGTCAACTGCGTCGCGCCCGGCTGTATCGACACGGCGATGCTCGCCGAATTCGGCGAGGAGGACCGTGCGGCGCTCGCGGAGGAGACTCCGCTCGGGCGCATCGGCACGCCGCAGGAGGTAGCGGACGCTGTCGCGTTCCTCGCGTCGGAGCGCGCGGCGTTCATAACGGGTCAGGTGTTAAGCGTCGGCGGCGGCTTCGGCAAATAGGCGTCCGTTTTCGGCGCGCACCGTGATGAAGCCGCAGTTGGGAAGCTGCCAGTCGTAATATCCGCGGCGCGGCTCGCCGCGCGCGGCCATGATGGCCATGATAGTTCCGCCGTGGGCAACGACCGCGGCGGACTTTCCTTTTTCAAGGATGAAGTCGAGGGCGCGCAGGGCGCGTTCGCTCGCCTCCGCCTGCGACTCGCCGCCCGGGAAGGGGAGCGTGCCGCCGCTTTCGAGCCAGCGCACGTACTCGGGGACCTCCTTGAGGTCCTCGTAGCTTTTTCCCTCGAAGAGGCCGAAATCAGTCTCGCGCAGGTCGGGCAGGACTATCTGCTCCGCGCCGGGGAAGCACAGCTCCGCCGTCTCGCGGCAGCGCAGGAGCGGACTTACGTAGACGAGCTCCGCTCTCGGGGGCCGGGCGGCAAGCGCAGCACGGCGGCCTTCGGGGGCAAGGGGCTCGTCGGTCGTTCCGATATATTGACGCAGAAGGTTGCCCTGCGTCGCGGCGTGGCGCATGAGTATCAGCTCCATGACGCCGTGCCTTTGAGTACCGTGGGCATGCCGCAGAAGATGCGCACGACGGTGTCCGCCCGGCGGGCGAGCTCAGTCGTGAGGGAGCCGGCGGCGTCGCGCCACGTGCGGTCGAAGACGTTGTCGGGGACTATGCCGCAGCCGACCTCGTCAGCTATGACGATGAGGTCGGGGCCGCGCTCGACGGCGGCGATGATGTCCGCCGACGGGTCACGCCCGGCGCGCACGGCCTCCGCGACGCAGTCCGTGATGCCGCAGAGCGCTCTGCACGGCGCGGCGGGGTCAGATGAGAAGTCGGTCTCCGCGAGACCGAAGGTCTGCGCTGCCCAGAGCCGCTTGCCCTGAGCGCGTCCTCCGATGATAAGTATCATAATACCTCCGAAATACGAAGTGCCAGTACCGAGACCAGCACGCATACGAGCTCACAGAGCTGCGTGAACCAGCCCGCGAGGTCGCCCGTCGTCCCGCCGAACTGCCTGTACGCGGTGACGCGGTAGACGAGGAACATGACGCCCGCGCCGACTGCCGAGGCGATGCCGACGACGGGTGAGAGGATGCACATCGCGGCGACCGCGGCGGCTATCCAGATAAACGAGACGATGCGGGAGGCAGTCTTCTGCGCGGCGTCGGTGAACGTCGCGAGCAGGCCGCTGCCGCGCGCGTTTTTGAAGTACATCGCGGCGAGCGCCGAGAGCGCGCGGGACAGAACGGGTACGATCGCGAGCGCGAGCATCGTGCGCAGCCCGGGAACGTAGGCGCACCACGCCGCGAAGAAAAGTATCATGTAGCAGACGAGGGAGATGAGCGCGAAGGCGCCCGTGCGGGAGTCCTTGAGTATCTCGAGCTTGCGCTCGCGCGGCTGATGCGAGCCGAGCGCGTCCGACACGTCGATGAACCCGTCGAGATGCATCCCGCCGGAGATGCCGACGGGAATGAGCAGGAGGCCCGCCGCGCGGAGCACTTCCCCGAGCCCGAGCAGGCCGGAGAGGGAGCACCACACGCACATCAGCGCGCCTATGACCGCGCCGACGAGCGGGAAGAAGCACATCGCGAGCGACATGGAATCCTTCTCCCATTTGACGTGCGGAGCGGGTATGCGGGAATACATGGCGAAGGCTATCGCCAGAGAGCGCAATATTTTCATGCCGTCCCTCCCTTGTGGAAGACGGGGATGCCGCAGACGACCTCGACGACCTCGTCCGCGATGGCGGCGACGAGGCGGTTTGCTTCGCCGAGCTCGCGGATATAGTCCATTGTCTCGTCCGGGTAGACTATCCCGTCGGAAAAGACCTCGTTCGTGACGACCACGAGCAGGCGCGCCTTTTTCGCTATCTCCGCGACGGAGCGGGCGATGCGTTTGGCACAGCCCTCGGCGCCCTCGCCGCCGAAGCATTCGTTGGCGGTGAGGTTGGCGAGGCATTCGAGCAGGACGTCCGAGCCCTCGGGGATATCGTCCCCGGTGAGCGCGACGGCGCGCTCGAGCGTCTCGAAGCCCTTGCCCGCGCGCATGCGGCGGTGCTTTTCGGCCTTCCTGCGCCCCTCGTCGTCCCATACCTGCATGGTGGCGATATATATGCGCCGATTGCCGCCGGCGCTGACGATGCGGCTTTCGGCGTATTCACTTTTTCCGCAGCTCGCGCCGCCGCTGACAAGTACCGTCATCAGCTCGTAAACGGCGTGTAGGCCTCGACGCTGATGTCCTCGAAGGTGCTCATCCCGTTGTAGACGGCGAGAGCGACGTCGATGAGCGGCATCAGCGCGACCGCGCCCGTGCCCTCGCCGAGGCAGAGGCGGGCGTGGATGGGTGCTTCGAGCCCTATGGCGCTCATGAGGAGCTGCCCCGCGGGCTCCGCGGAGACGTGGCTTGCGAGCATGTAGCCCGCGCAGTCCGGCGCTATGCGCGCGGCGCACAGAGCCGCGACCGAGGAGATGAAGCCGTCGATTATGACGGGCACGCGGTAGACCGCGCCGCCTATGAAGACTCCCGCGAGGCCCGCGATGTCGAGTCCGCCGACCTTGGCGATGACGTCGACGGCGTCGGCGGGGTCGGG
>JAZQQE010000060.1:0-38080 GCA_045628845.1 Oscillospiraceae bacterium | reverse complement strand
GGCGGTCCGGCTGATGTGCGGCAGGAAGCCCGAATTCGCGGACAAGCTCTATGTTGCCGACCTCGAAAAGGCGGAACAGTATACTATCACCTTATTATAATGACTATCGGGAGTCGAAACAATCTGTGATAAGATTGTTTCAACAACAAATCTACGATTTGTTGCCTGTTTTTCAGAGAAAAAAAGACGATAGTCATTGCAATGAGCATCGTGCAAAGGAAAATCGTTTGCGATTTTCCTTTGCATAAGCCTCAAATGAGGCTTATTGAAACGCCATAAGGCGTTTCAACATCCAATGATCATTATAATCGCCCACGCTCATCCAATGCAAGGCTTTTCGCAAAACCATACCGGAACGGATATGCATTTTTTGATATAAATTAGCGCAAGATTTTCCGCGCGGCTTCTTGCATTGGGCGCGGTCAAATGGTAGAATAACGGTAGATTTTGCAGATCTCCGCCGTCCCCGCGCTTGTAGGGGCAAAGCTGAATATTTTTTCTGAAAGCGGTGGACGAGCCTCTTTCCGAAACCCGGTCCCTTGTCGGACTATGGCTTTGGACGGAGGTTTGTTTTTTTTACCGGAAAAGGAGTAAAAAACATGAAAAAGACCGTCGCGATAGTGCTCTTTGCCGTCATGCTCGTGGGCATCTTCTGCGCCTGCGCGCCGAAGACACCGGAGACGCCGGAGACTCCAGCCGCCGCGGGCGTCGATCTGAAGATCCTCTATGAGCAGGACGACAGCATGATCAACACGTACACCATCATCGCCGTAGATCCCGCCGCGCCCTTCGCCGATGCCGACGGCAACGCCGTATCGGGCGTCGAGGTGAACGCCGCGGGAGCCGACGCGCTCATAAACTGGCTGCTCTCCGCCGAGGGTGAAAAGGCCGCCGCGGACTACGGCTTTGCCGATTACGGCGAGTACCTCTTCTACCTGCTCGACGGGGCCCCCGTCTCCGTCACCGAGATACCTCAGGCGACGGACGATACGCGCACCGTGCGCCTTTCCACGACGACGTCCGTAAACGACTCCGGCCTGCTCGGCTGTCTGCTCCCCATATTCGAGAGCAAGTACGGCTATAAGGTCGAGGTCTACTCCGCGGGCACGGGCAAGGCCATAAGCAACGCCAAAATGGGAAATGCCGACCTCATCCTCGTCCACGCGAAGAGCCAGGAGGAGGCTTTCGTTGCCGACGGCTTCGCCCGCATTCCCGACGGCTTCACCGCCGAGCGCCTGAGTTTCCTGTATAACTACTTCGTCCTCTGCGGCCCGTCCGCCGACCCCGCGGGAGTCGCCTCCTGCGCTGACGTCAAGGCCGCCTTTGCCGCCATCGCCGAAGGCAAGTATAAGTTCATCTCCCGCGGCGACGGCTCCGGCACGCACACAAAGGAGATAAGCCTCTGGCCCGAGGCCCTCGGCATCACGACCGAGACCGACAGCGTCTCCGCCTATACCGAGTGGTACGTCTACTCCAACGCCGGAATGGGCGTCTGCCTGACGATGGCGGAGGAGCTCGGCGGCTACATCCTCTCTGACAAGGCGACGTTCCTGACCTTCCGCGCCAACGGAGGCATAATGGGCTGACGCAGCCCGTCATCCGCGCTGACTGAACCTCCCGCATAGCGGGAATCATTACGGGGGTACACATGAGTTCTGCCGTTTCGAGGGCGCTCGACCTCATCCTGACGGGCGACCCGGAGCTACTGAATATCCTTTCCACGACGGCGCGCATGAGCCTTGCCTCGTCGCTCATCGCGCTCGTCATCGGCGTGCCGCTGGGCATACTGCTCGGCGCGTCGGAATTTCGCGGAAAGAGCATCATCATCGCGGCAGACCGTACTCTCATGGGCATGCCGCCCGTCGTCTGCGGCCTCATATTCTATCTGCTGTTTTCGGGCGTAGGCCCGTTCGGCAGCCTGAAAATGCTGTTCACTGTGCGGATAATGGTGCTCGCCCAGGTCGTGCTGATAACCCCGCTCGTCATCGGCATGACGGAGAGCTTCGTCTCCGCCGTCGCCGCGCCCGTGCGAGAGACGGCAAAGGGCCTCGGCCTGCGCCGTGGGAAGACTCTGCTCCTGCTCGCCAACGAGAGCGTATATCAGATAATCTCGACGTATCTGCTCGCATTCGCGCGCGCGATAGCTGAGGTCGGCGCCGTATCTATGGTAGGCGGCGCGATAGCGTGGAAGACCAACGTCATGACGACTGCGATAATGCAGTACACGAACCGCGGCGATTTCTCACTCGGCATCGCGCTCGGACTTATCCTTCTTGCGGCGTCGCTCATACTCAACCTCGTCATGACGATAGTGCAGAGGAGGCTGGTAAAATGAAGCTGAACGCCTTTACCTGCCGCCTCGGAAGCGGCTTCACGCTCGAAATGCCGGAGCTCGAGCTCGCGCCGGGCGTCATATACGCCGTCATCGGCGCAAACGGCAGCGGCAAGTCCACTCTCGCCCGCGCCGCCGCGGGGATACTGAAAACGGACCGTCCCGTCACGGAAGGGTGCACCGTGGGCTACATGCCGCAGACGAGCTATCCCTTCCGCATGACGCTCCGCTCCAACCTGCTGCTGACGGGCGGCACGGCCGAAAGAGCGGACGAGCTCATGGAAGCTCTCGGACTCACTTCCCTCGCTGACAGACAGGCCAAGCGCCTCTCCGGAGGCGAGACGGCGCGCATGGCGCTCGCAAGGTTGCTGATGCGCCCGTGCGCTCTGCTCGTTCTCGACGAGCCATGCGCCTCGATGGATATAGAGGCGACGAGCCTCGCGGAAAAATGCATCATGCAGTACGTGGGGGAGAAGGGGTGTGCCGCGCTTGTTTCTACCCACTCCGTTCAGCAGGCCGAGCGCATATCCGGCCGCGTGCTCTTCCTGAGCGGCGGAAAACTCGTCGAGACCGGAGAAACGAAGGAGCTTCTTTCCTCCCCGCGTGAGGAGGAAACACGGCGCTTCCTCGATTTCTACGGCTATTCCTCAAAATAAACTAAATACCCGCGTCCCATCCGGGACGCGGGAATTTTTAGTGCTACGGACGTGCAGACGCGGAATATAATCGGATATCCGGCAATACGCGAGGTGACGTAAATGATATCAGCCGCTCTGCTCCTCATCCTGAGCTCCGCCTTCTGGACGCTGCGCCTCGGCAGCACGGGCTCGTTCCCGAGGCCTTTGAGCGCCGCCGAGGAACGCGAGTGCCTCGAGCGCGCCGCGAAGGGCGACGAGGAGGCACGCAACAAGCTCATCGAGCATAACCTGCGCCTGGTCGCGCACATAATCAAAAAATACTATACCTCCGCCTGCGAGCAGGACGACCTCATCTCCATCGGCACGATAGGCCTCATAAAAGGCATATCGAGCTTCAACGCGGGGAAGGGCGTCCGCCTCGCGACGTATGCCAGCAGATGCATCGAAAACGAGATACTGATGTACTTCCGCAGCCTGCGCAAAAACGCGGGCGACCTTCCGCTCTCGGAATCGCTCGACACAGAGGGCGAGGGCGGCAATTTGTCGCTGATGGACGTCATATGCACGGACGACGATATGCTCGAGACGCTCGATCTGCGCGAAAACTGCCGTATGCTCCGCGTGAAGATGGCGGAGGTGCTGACGGAGCGGGAAAACTCCATCATCACTATGCGCTACGGCCTCGGAGGTAAAAAGCCGATGACGCAGCGCGAGGCGGCGAAGGAATGCGACATATCTCGCAGCTACGTCTCGCGCATAGAAAAGCGCGCGCTCGAAAAGCTGCGCGAGGCGCTTGACGGAGAATAGAAAAACCGGGTCGTGACCAACTGCGGTCACGACCCGGCTTTTATGTCAAAAGTGAGAAACGGCGATCAGATAAGGCCCTGCGCCATCATGGCGGAGGCGACCTTTTCAAAGCCGGCGATGTTGGCGCCGGCGGCGAGGTTGTAGCCGAGACCGTTGCGCTCGGCGGCGGCAACGGAGCTCTCGTAGATGTTCTTCATGATGCGCTTGAGCTTCCCGTCGACTTCCTCGGCAGTCCAGGCAAGACGCGCGGAGTTCTGGCACATCTCGAGTCCGGAGACCGCGACGCCGCCGGCGTTGACGGCCTTGGAGGGGGCGAGGGTCACGCCGCTGTCCATGAGGAGCTTCATGGCCTCGTTGGTGGTGGGCATGTTGGAGACTTCCATGTAGTACTTGACGCCGTTGGCGATGATCTTCTTCGCGTCCTCGACGTCGACCTCGTTCTGGGTCGCGCAGGGCATGATGATGTCGGCCTTGACGCCCCACGGCTTCTCGCCGGGATAGAAGGTCGCGCCGAACTTCTCGGCGTAGGCTTCAAGCGCGTCGGCACGGCCGGACTGGCGCATATCAAGCATGAAGTTGAACTTCTCTTCGGTGGTGATGCCTTCGGGATCGTAGACGTAGCCGGCGCGGCCGGAGAGCGTGACGGCCTTGCCGCCGAGCTCGGCGATCTTCTTGACAGCGCCCCAGGAGACATTGCCGTAGCCGGAGACGACGACGCTCTTGCCCTCGACGGAGAGTCCGTCGTGCTTGAGAGCCTCGACGAGGTAGTAGACGGCGCCGTAGCCCGTCGCTTCGGGACGAATGAGAGAGCCGCCGTAGCTGATGCCCTTGCCGGTGATGACGCCGTTGTTGAAGGTGCTGGTGAGGCGGCGGTACTGACCGTACAGATAGCCGACCTCGCGGCCGCCGACTCCGATGTCGCCGGCGGGAATGTCAACGTCGGGTCCGACGTACTTATAGAGCTCGGTCATGTAGGCCTGGCAGAAGCGCATGATCTCGGCGTCGGACTTGCCCTTCGGGTCGAAGTCGCTGCCGCCCTTGGCGCCGCCCATGGGAAGGGTGGTGAGGGAGTTCTTGAGAACCTGCTCAAAGCCGAGAAACTTGATCATGCCGGCGTAGACGGTGGGGTGGAAGCGGAGGCCGCCCTTGTACGGGCCGATCGCGCCGTTGAACTGGACGCGGAAGCCGCGGTTGACATGGGGCTTGCCGGCGTCGTCGGTCCACGTTACGCGGAACTCGATGAGCCTGTCGGGCTCTACCATGCGTTCGAGTATGGCGTTTTCCTCATATTCGGGATGCGCCTCGATAACGCTTTCCAGAGAGGTGAGGACTTCCTCGACAGCCTGGATGAATTCAGGCATCGCCTTGTTGCGGGCCTTTACCGTTTCGAGTACTCTTTCGATATAAGCGTTCATGATGTGGTGCTTCCTTTCTGAAATACGGCCCGACATGCCGCGATGCGGATGAAACAAGGGCCGTATCAAATTTCATGATACTAAATTTTATAGGTGCTTTTGTCAAAAGTCAAGAGCTTTTTGCAACTTGGAAGCCTCGCTTTTTCATTTTGTACGGAATATCGGAAAAAAGTCCCGAAAGAGCAAAAAAGTCCTTGCATTTTTTAGTTTTATATGCTAATATTCATAGGCTTGATGAGAGCACATGCGCCTGTAGCTCAGCTGGATAGAGTGACTGGCTACGAACCAGTAGGTCAGGGGTTCAAGTCCCTTCAGGCGTGCCAACGGAAAACGAGCTTTTGCCTTTTTAGACGGAAGCTCGTTTTTTGTTTAGATAGGAAAATCGATAACACGGCTTGAAGGAACGGAGGATCGCGATGCCGGATAACGATTTGATCATCAAAACCGAGGAGTATCTGAAAAGAACGTTCGCTTCGTCACAGACGGCATACTGGGCGGAGCATCCGGAAGCAAAGGACTACCGCCTCGAGCATACCTACCGTGTCGCGAACATCGGAAGGCAGATCGCCGAAAAGGAAGGCTTTGACGCGACCCTTATGGTGATAGCCTGCCTGCTCCATGATATCTCATATTGTGAGGAATTCGAGGAGAACGAGTGGCAGGAGCACGGCAGACGCTCTGCGCGCATCGCCCGCCCGTTCCTGCGCGGGATAGGCCTCACGGAAGCTCAGGTCAATGAGATATGCTTCGGAATAGCCATCCACGTAGACGACAAGGCCGATTTTGAGGGCGAGAGAACGCCGCTCGCCTTGTCCGTCATAGATGCGGACAATATCGACCGCTTTGACGTGTACCGCATCCACGAAGGGCTCAGCGCCGACAGATTCCTCGAAATGAGCTATGAAGAGAAGAAGGACTATGCTGTGAGACGCCTCGCCCGTCTGCGCGAGCTGCTGGAAATACCCATGGCGACCGCGACCGCGAATGAGCTATGGCGATCGCGCCTTTCGTTCTACATCGAATTTTACGAAAAACTTGTCGATCAGCTCGAATTCAGCAAAAGCATCCGCACGGATCTGCATATATAAATGATATCGGAAAAGACAGCCCACGCTGTCTTTTCTTATTTTGTCCCGGGAGGTTGACACGGACGACATGAAGTGCTATCCTTGAAACAGATGAACAACTGTTCAAATGTTCAATTCAATTTCGGAGAACACACATGGAAACGAAAGAGAGAATTATGCCCTCCGACGGGGAGATAAGGCTCGCCGCGGAGATGCTCGATATCATGGGCGACCCGACGAGAGCGGGCATACTGTGCGCGCTCGCGGGCGGTGAGCTCTGCGTTGCGGATATCGCGGGGATGCTCGACATGACGAGCAGCGCCATATCGCATCAGCTCCGCATACTCAAACAGGCGCGCATGGTCCGCGGCCGCAGGGAGGGGAAGAGCATAATCTATTCCCTTTCCGACGAGCATATAGAGATAATATTCCGAATGGCGCTTGAACACATATCCGAGGACAGGGGGAAGGACTGATGACAGAGCGTGAAGCCGGGCGGGAGAACCTGTTCGGCAGCGAAAAGGTGACGGTCATACGCCTCGCCGCCGCGCTCGTGCTCTTCCTACTCGGTCTAATCTTCCAGGATACGGGCGTCCTGCGCCTCGCGCTGTTTCTCGCATCGTTCCTGATATCGGGTGCCGACGTCATAGTCGAGGCCTTCGAGGGGCTTATCCACGGCAGAGTCTTCGACGAGGACTTTCTGATGGTCATCGCCTCCGCCGCGGCGTTCATAATAGGAGAGTACTCCGAGGCCGCGGCGCTGATGCTCCTTTTCAGGACGGGCGAGCTGCTTGAAGACAGGGCGGAGGATGGCTCACGCCGCTCTCTCGAGCGGCTGATGGAGCTCCGGCCGGATACCGTCGAGCTCATGGAAAATGGTGAGCCGAGGACGGTGCCCGCCGCTCAGGTGAGCGTAGGCGACCTCATCCTGCTGAGGCCGGGCGAACGCCTCGGACTCGATGCGAGAGTCGTATCCGGATCGTCGACGGTCGATATGTCTGCGGTGACGGGCGAATCCCTGCCGCGCGAGGCCGCGCCGGGCGACGAGGTGCCCGCAGGAAGCGTGAACGTGACGGGAGCGGTGACGCTCGAGGTCACAGCGCCTTTCGAGCGCTCGACGGTGTCGCGCATACTCGACATGGTGGAGAAGGCCTCAGAGAAAAAGACCCGCACGGAGCGGTTCATAACCCGCTTCGCGCGTGTGTATACTCCGGCTGTGCTCGCGCTCGCCGTGCTGACGGCGTTCCTGCCGCCTCTGCTGTTTCATGAAGAGCTCGGCGCGTGGGTCTACCGCGCGCTCGTGATACTCATAGCCTCGTGCCCGTGCGCGATTGTGATATCCGTGCCGCTCGCGTATTTCATGACGGTCGGCGGCGCGACGAAGCGGGGCATCCTCTTCAAGGGCTCCGCGGTGATAGACGCGATGTGCTCGCCGTCCTGCTTCGTATTCGATAAGACGGGAACGCTCACCACCGGAAAATTCACCGTTTCCTCCGTCATACCCGCGTCGATGGATGCGGAGTCCGTACTCTCCCTCGCGGGGGCGGCCGAACGCTTTTCCGCGCACCCGCTCGCCGCGGCTATCGCGGAGGCAGGCGCGCCCTTCGACGGCGAGGTCACACAGGTCCGCGACGTGCCGGGCAGGGGAGTGACGGCGCTCGTCGGCGGAGTGCGCGTACAGTGCGGCTCGGCCGCGTTCATGCGCGAGGCGGGCGTGAGCGTGACTCCGGGAAAGGACGGCGCCGCGGAGGTCTTCGTCGCCGCCGACGGCGTGCTCGCGGGCTCGGTCGTGCTGGCGGACAGCGTGAAGCCCGTCGAAGCGGTACTCGCGAGGCTGCGGGAGCTCGGGGCGAAGAAGCTCTTTATGATATCCGGCGACAGGGAGGAGCCCGTGCGCGCCGTGAGCGAGGCTCTCGGGCTTGACGGGTATTATGCGAACTGCCTCCCCGGGGACAAGACGAGGCACCTTGAAACGCTCCTGCGTGAGAAGACGGGTACCCTCGTATACGTCGGGGACGGCGTGAACGATATGCCGGTGCTGACCCTCGCGGACGTCGGAGTCTCGATGGGCGGCCTCGGCTCGGACAGCGCCATCGAGTCATCGGACGCCGTCATTATGGACGACGACCTTGCCAAGCTGCCGGAGGCAGTCGCGCTATCACGGCGGGCAAGGAGAATAATAAGACAGAATATTGCCGCGGCGCTCGCGTTCAAGGCGGCGGTCATCGTGCTCGGCATCCTCGGCATCGCGCCGATATGGCTCGCGGTGGCGGCCGACGTGGGAGTGACCCTGCTCGCGATACTGAATGCCGCAAGGGCGGGAGGAAGGATAAAATGAAGACACTTATTTTCAACGGTTCACCCAGGCCCGACGGAAACACGTCGTTCCTCGTCGGCGAGCTCAGCCGCGCTCTCGCGGGCGAGACCGTCGTCGTCAGCGCCTATACCGCCGGCATAGCCCCCTGCATAGACTGCCGCGACTGCTGGGAGACGGAGGGGTGCAGTATGCACGACGGCATGGACGAGGTGTACGGCCACATCATGACGGCGGACGCGATAGTCATCGCCTCCCCGGTCTATAACTCCGAGCTGACGCCGCCCATGATGAGCATCCTCAGCCGGATGCAGTGCTATTACGCGGCCCTGCGCTTTCTCGGCAAGCGCCTGATGCCGAAGGGGCGCTTCGGCGCGATAATCCTGACGGGCGGCGGCGACGGAAGCTGTGCGCGTGCGCAGAGCACCGCCGAGATGTGGCTGCGCCACATGGGCGCGCCGAGCCGCGCGGTCGTATACTCGCTGAAAACGGACTCCCTGCTCGCCTGCGAGGACATGAACGCGATAGAGAGCATCGCCTCGCTCGCGGCACAGATGAACGAGACGGCATAAAGAAAAAAGGCTGCCCGATATCGGACAGCCTTTTATTTTTACTTTGGATCTTAAAGAGCGGCCTTCGCCTTTTCGGTGAGAGCGGTGAAGGCGGCGGGATCGTTGATGGCGATCTCGGAGAGCATCTTGCGGTTCATATCGATCCCGGCGAGCTTGAGACCGTGCATGAAGGTGGAGTAGTTCATGCCGTTGAGCTTGCAGCCGGCGCTGATGCGGGTGATCCACAGCTTGCGGAAATCTCTTTTCTTCTGCTTGCGGCCTATATAAGCATAGGTCATGGACTTCATGACGGCCTGGTTGGCCATCTTGAAATGCTTGGACTTGGAGCCCCAGTAACCCTTGGCATAGCCGAGGATCTTGTTTCTTCTTTTGCGCGTCATCATAGCGCCCTTAATTCTGGCCATTGTGGTTGCCTCCTATATAATGAGTTGAGAATTGTTATTATTTGTAGGGGATCATGCGCTTGATAGCGGGCGCGTTGGTGACATCGGCGTAAGTGCCCTGACGAAGGCCCCTTTTGCGCTTGGTGTTCTTCTTGTTGAGTATATGGCTTTTGAAGGCGTGAGCGCGCTTGACCTTGCCGTTCTTGGTAAGGTTGAATCTCTTTTTCGCTCCGCTGTGGGTTTTGAGCTTAGGCATGGTGGTTCTCCTTCCGTATTCTTTACTGACTGGTAGTGAACGCCGCATCCGCGGCGGGATGTGTTATTTTGCGGGAGCCTTCGGGAACAGGAACATGGTCATGTGCCGGCCGTCGAGTTTGGGGGGCTTATTGACCGTGGCTGCTTCTTTGGCCTCGTCGGCAAAGCGGAGCAGAAGCTGCTCGCCGATCTCGGTGTGAGTCATCTCGCGTCCGCGGAAGCGAACGGCGACTTTTACGCGGTCTCCGTCCTCGAGGAACTTCAAGGCGCTGCGGAGCTTCACGTTGAAGTCGTTGTCGCTGATGCTGGGCGACATGCGGATCTCCTTGATCTCGATGACGTGCTGGTTTTTCTTTGCT
This sequence comes from Oscillospiraceae bacterium, assembly GCA_045628845.1. Classification (GTDB taxonomy): domain Bacteria; phylum Bacillota; class Clostridia; order Oscillospirales; family Oscillospiraceae; genus RGIG7949. The sequence goes on along the minus strand of JAZQQE010000060.1, from coordinate 27,938 downwards.
TCCTTCTCACGTTTGGCCTGTTCAAAGCGGAATTTGCCGTAGTCCATGATCTTGCAGACGGGCGGGGTAGCGTTCGGGGAGATCTTGACAAGGTCGAGATCATGCTGGATGGCTATTTCAAGCGCCTCCTCGGCGGACATGATGCCGAGCTGCGCGCCGTCCTCTCCGATGAGACGGAGCTCTTTATCGCGTATCTCCTCGTTGACCTGATGATCCATATTGCTGATACGAATGCACCTCCCAAAAAAATAAAAAAGCGCGGACCTGCCGCGCAACAAACGACGGAACATCCTCTGATGCTCCGGAACGGTGTTGACCACGGCATTAAAAAACGACGGGTGAGGGGGCACAAAACTCCCTGCTTTGTTTTCACCCGAAGATAATAACAGACGAAGCGCCGCTTGTCAACACAAAAAACGGAAATTTTCGTATAAATCTCGCTCCCGCGCGGAATAATCCGGGCATGACGGAAAAAACGGCCGTACGGGAGGAAAAGGGATGAAAAAAGCGGCGCTTTACGCGGGGATATTCGGCTTCGGCGCAGTCTGCTACGGGGCGATAGAGCTCGCCTTCCGCGGGTGGACGCATTGGAGCATGCCGCCGCTTGGCGGGCTCTGTCTGTGCGTTATCTACCGCATGTCGGAGCGCTACCGCGGGCCGAAGCCCGTGCTGTGGCTCATGGGCGCCGCGGTGATAACGACGCTCGAATTCGTCAGCGGCGCCGTGCTCAACTGCTTCCTCGGACTGAACGTGTGGGACTACGGAGGCCATGCGTTCAACCTATACGGGCAGATATGCCCGCTGTTCTCCTTCTTCTGGTACCTGCTCTGCATCCCCGCGTGTGCCCTGTGCTCCCTCGCACGCAGGCTTTTTGGCGCAAAAATATAAAAAAAGCGCGGGACCCTCTTTCAAATTGACGGCAAATGTATTAAAATGAAAAAAACTATGGAGGTACGGAGAATGGAAACACCGGACATGCCTGCACTTAAATATAAGAGAGTCCTCCTCAAGATAAGCGGAGAGGCTCTTGCCGGAGATAAAAAGAGAGGCCTCGACTTCGACGTCATCCGCAAGGTCTGCGAGGCGCTCAAGCGCTGCAACGAGCTCGGCGTCCAGATGGGCGTCGTCATCGGCGGCGGAAATATATGGCGCGGCGTCAAGGACGGCAGCGGCAACATGGAGCGCGCGAGAGCCGACCAGATGGGCATGATGGCGACGGTCATCAACTGCCTCGCCGTCGCGGACGTGCTCGAGCAGATGGGAGTCCCCGTCAGGGTACAGACGGCGATAGAGATGGCGCCCGTCGCAGAGCCGTACATAAGGCTCAAGGCCGTATCGCATCTCGAAAAGGGCCGCATAGTCATCTTCGGCTGCGGCACGGGAAGCCCGTATTTCTCCACGGATACAGCGGCTGTGCTCCGCGCCGCGGAGATACACGCGGACGCGATACTGCTCGCCAAGAACGTTGACGGCGTTTATGACGCAGACCCCGCAAAGAATCCCGACGCGCACAAATTCGATTCCATCAGCTACAATGAAGTGCTCGTAAAGAGACTCGGCGTAATGGATTCCACAGCGACATCGCTGTCTATGGATAACGAGATACCTATAAGCCTCTTCGCCCTCGAGGACCCGATGAACATCGTCAGGGTCGTGTGCGGGGAAAAGATCGGCACCACCGTCTACTAAAAACAAAATGGAGGAATGCTAACATGAACAGTTCCGATTACAAGGTCTATAAGGACAAAATGGAAAAGACGATCGAGGTCATGATGACTGAGTTTGACGCTGTCCGTGCGGGCAGAGCAAACGCTGCCGTTCTCAATCAGATCGAGGTCGACTATTTCGGCGTCGCCACCCCCATCAATCAGATCGCATCCGTCTCCGTGCCCGATCCGAGGACCCTCCTCATCCAGCCGTGGGACAATTCCGTTCTGAAAAACATCGAGCGCGCCATCCAGGCGAGCGAGCTCGGCATCAACCCGCAGAACGACGGCCGCGTCATCCGCCTCGTCTTCCCGCAGCTCACCGAGGAGCGCCGCAAGGACCTCGGCAAGCAGGTCCGCAAGTACGGGGAGGACAGCAAGGTCGCCATCCGCAACATCAGACGCGACGCGATGGAAGCCTTCAAGGCTCAGAAGAAGCGCTCCGAGATCACCGAGGACGATCTCAAGAACGTCGAGAAGGATATGCAGAAGCTCACCGACGACTATATCAAGAACATTGAGAAGCTCGTCGATGCCAAGGAAAAGGAGCTCTACGAGATATAATGCCGTCGGCATCATCGGAAAACAGGGCGGGGCGGAATCAGACGACTCCGCCCCGCCATATTGCCATAATAATGGACGGAAACGGGCGCTGGGCGAAAAAACGCGGCCTTCCGCGTACCGCCGGGCACTCCGCCGGAGCGGAGACTTTCCGCCGCATCGCGACCTACTGCAAGGATATAGGCGTGTCGTGGCTCACGGTCTATGCGTTTTCCACGGAAAACTGGAAGCGCTCCGACGAGGAGGTCTCTGGCATCATGTCCCTGCTCGAGAAGTATCTTCTCGAAAGCATCGAGAAGATGGAGCGCGACGGCATCCGTCTCGTCGTCCTCGGGGATGAATCCGCTCTCTCACCGCGCCTGCGCTCCCTCATGCAGAAGGCACGGGAGATAGCCGAACATGTCGAGGGCTTCACGGTGAACGTCTGCATAAACTACGGCGGGCGTGCCGAGCTCCTGCGTGCCGTGAAGGACTACGCGGAAGATTATGTAAACCAAACCGCCCCGGAGCTCACAGAGGAGTCCTTCTCCCGCTATCTCTATACCGGCGGTGTTCCGGAGCCGGAGCTCCTCATCCGCACGGGAGGGGAGAAACGCATCTCGAACTTCCTTCTGTGGCAGCTCGCATACACCGAAATGTATTTTACCGATACGCTCTGGCCCGACTTCACGCCGGAGGACCTCGATGCCGCCATCGGGTTCTATAACGGGCGGGAAAGAAGATTCGGAGCCGCCGAATGAGCGGGATGGGAATAGATTATGTCAACTAATAGGATCAACAGGATAAACGAGGATATCCAGCGCGTGCTCGCGGAGCTGCTGCCGAGGGTCAAGGACCCGCGTGTCAATCAGGGCATGCTCAGCATCACGCACGTGGACACGACGGGCGACCTGCGCTACTGCAAGGTATTCGTCAGCGTGCTCGGCGACGCCGATCTCAAGGAGCTCCGCCGCGGACTGAAAAGTGCCGCGCCGTGGCTCAGGCACGAGCTCGGTCAGGAGCTGACGCTGCGCTACACGCCCGAGCTGATATTCGAAACGGATGATTCCATCGCGCACGGCGCTCATATCTCGAAGCTGCTGCGCGACCTCGACGACGGAGAGAAGAATGAAGAAGCTTAGTATCGCCGAAGCCGCCGCGGAGTTCCGCGGACGCGACGGATTCCTTATCATATCTCACCGCAGGCCGGACGGGGACGCGCTGTGTTCCTCGGCGGCGCTGTGCCGCGTCCTGCGCGCCATCGGCAAGACTGCGTACACTCTTGCTAACCCGCAGATGACGGACAAGTACGTCCCGTTCGTCGCGGAGTACTGCGCGCCGGAGGACTGGAAGCCGGATACGGTCGTCACGGTCGATCTTGCCGACGAGGGGATAATCCAGTTCGGCGCGGAGGAATATGTCGGCCGCGCGGACATCTGCGTAGACCACCATCTTTCCAACAAGGAATACTGCGAAAAGACGCTCGTCATGCCGCACAAGGCGTCCTGCGGCGAGGTTGTCCTGCTCCTCGCCAAGGAGCTCGGCGTCACGCCCGACAAGGAGACGGCGACTCTTCTGTACATAGCGCTCACTACGGACAGCGGCTGCTTCCGCTACAAGAACACGACGGAGGAGACGCTTGCCGCGGGAGCGGAGCTCGTGAGCTGCGGGATCCCCAACGGCGATCTGACGAAGCTGTTCTTCATGACCAAGCGCAGAGGCCGCCTCATGATCGAGAGCATGATAATCAGCTCTCTCCGATACTACAACGACGACGAGCTCGTCATCGCGCCGCTGACGCTCGAGATGATCCGCAGCGCCGGCGCGGACGAGGAGGACATGGAGGACGTCGCCGTCATAGCCGGTCAGGTCGAGGGCGTCGAGACGAGCATAACCATACGCGAGCTTGAGGAGGGCGGCTGCAAGGTCTCCGTGCGCACCGTGAAATACGCCAATGCGGACATGATATGCTCGCAGTACGGCGGCGGCGGACACGGAATGGCCGCGGGCTGCCAGCTCGACTGCGGCATTGAAGAGGCGGTCGAGCTCATGAAAAAGGCCGCCGACAAGGTGTGGAAGCAGGGATGACGGGTATCTGCCTGCTTGATAAGCCCGAGGGGTGGACGAGCCACGACGCCGTGGCGAAGTCAAGGCGCATCTTCGGGGAAAAACGCATCGGACACGGCGGAACGCTCGACCCGATGGCGACGGGAGTCCTGCCGCTTTTCATCGGGAGGGCGACGCGCGCGGTCGAATTCATCGAGCGTGCCGGAAAGGAATACGTCGCGGGTCTGCGTCCCGGCATAGTGACCGACACCATGGACACGACGGGCACCGTGCTCGGGGAGACGCCGTGCTCAGTTACCGAGGAGGAGCTCCTCGCCGTGCTTCCCGGCTTTATCGGGACGCGCGAGCAGATCCCGCCCATGTACTCCGCGAAGAAGGTCGCGGGGAAAAAGCTTTATGAATATGCGCGCGCGGGTCGTGAAATAGAACGCACCGCGTCCGTCATAACGATAGAAGCGCTCGAGCTCGTCGGGCGGGACGGGGATGACTTCCTGCTCCGCGTCGAGTGCTCGAAGGGTACGTACGTGCGTGCCCTGTGCGACGAGATAGGCCGTGCGCTCGGGTGCGGCGCGGCCATGAGCTCCCTGCGGAGGACGAGATTCGGGAATTACCGCATCGGCGACTGCGTCACGATGGAAGAACTGACGGCATCGGAGGATCCGTCGTCGCTGCTTCTGCCGGTCGACAGCATGTTCGCCGGGTTCCCTGCCGTGACCGTCGACGCCGCGGGCGAGAAAAAGTGCCGTGTCGGAGCGGACGTGCCGTATCCGGGCGGCGAAGCGGGCAGAGTCAGAGTCTACGGCGAGAGCGGTGAATTCCTCATGCTCGCCGAGGCTGCAGACGGACGTCTGCACGCGGTAAAGAGCTTCTACGAGGTCGGGTGACTTATGGGAAATAAAAGAGTGATAGCGCTTGGCTTTTTCGACGGCCTGCATCTCGGTCACGGAACGCTCATGGAGCGCGCCAAGCAGCGCGCCGCGGAGCTCGGTGCGGTGCCCGCGGTGATGACGTTCGACACGCATCCCGACGAGCTCGTGACGGGAGTGCGCGTGCCGCTCATTTCATCCCCCGCCGAGAGGGCGCACGAGCTGCGCCGTCTGTACGGGATAGACGAGATGATATCCCTGCGCTTTGATGAGAAAATGATGAATATGCCCTGGGAGGAGTTCGCATCGTGGCTTACGAATAGCTTCGACGCCGCCGGATACGTCGTCGGCGCGGACTTCTGCTTCGGCCGCGGCGGCAAGGGCACGGCAGCGCTCCTCGCGGAGTGGTGCCGCGGCCACGGGATGACCTGCGATATAATGCCCCAGCTTGAGATGGACGGTGTGGTCATCAGCTCGACGTACATCCGTCAGCTCCTGCTCGACGGCGAAGCGGAAAAAGCCGCGCGCTTCCTCGGGCATCCCGCCGAGCTCACGGGCGACGTGCTCTACGGCTACCGTCTCGGGAGCAAGATGGGCACTCCGACGATAAACATGCGATACGATGACGGCGTGCTCGTTCCCCGCCGCGGTGTCTACGGGACGCGCGTTCACATTGAGGATGACCCGAACGTCTACCGCGCCGTGACGAATATCGGCGTAAGACCGACGGTCAGCGGCGACGGAGTCGTGAGCGTGGAGAGCTACATCCTCGATTTCAGCAGAAACATCTACGGCTGCCGCGTACGCCTCGAATTCATGTTCTTCATCAGACCCGAACGCAAATTCGACGGCATAGACGAGCTCAAAGCGCAGATCCTCGCCGATGCGGAAACGGTCAGACAGCGTCTTGAATAAAACAGGTAAAACAAGAACGGCACGGGATATCCCGTGCCGTTCTCTTGTTCTGTTATTGGTGTTATGTCAACCGTTGAGCAGCTCCATGTAAAACGGAAGCGTGAGCTCGAAGCAGGGTCCCATGCGGAGCTCCCTGAGACGGTCGAAGGTGACGGCGATGGTCTCGCGCGTGTATCTGACTGCGATCTCGGAGGCCTTCGCGAGGCTGTGTCCGCGCAGGAGCGCGCCGAGCAGAGCGGAGCCGAAGACGTCGCCCGTGCCGTGAAGATACCCGGGGATGCGTCTGTCGAAGGTGTAGTCGACTCTGTCCTCGGCAGGGTCATAGGAAGCGGCGCCGAGCATGACGTCATCGAAACATACGCCCGTGAGGACGACTCTGTTCCCGCCGATGGCGGAGAGCCTGCGGACGAGACCCTCGATGTATTCCTTCGTGTACGGCCCGTCGGAGTATTCCTCACCGAGCATGAGGCAGGCCTCCGTGATATTGGGGACCATGATGTCCGACGCGGCGCACAGGCGCTTCATTTCGGAGGGGAAGTTTTCCGCAAAGCCCGCGTAGAGCTTGCCGTTGTCAGCCATGACGGGGTCGACGAGGGCTATGCAGCCGTCAGCACCGTGGCGCTTTATGAGTCCGAGCACGAGGTCTATCTGCTCGATGGAGCCGAGATAACCGGAGTATATGGCGTTGAATCTGAGATCCATCGTCGCCCAATGATCGGAGATGGGCATTATTTCGTCGGTGAGGTCGCGGTAGGTGTAGCCGGTGAAGCCGCCGGTATGCGTGGAGAGCACCGCCGTGGGCAGCACGGAGGTCTCTATCCCTGCCGCGGAGAGGAGGGGGAGCGCTACCGTCAGCGAGCAGCGTCCGACGCAGGAGATGTCGTGCACGGCGAGCGCGTTTTTCTGCTTTTCCATTATTTCAGTCCTTTTTTAAGAATATCGGGTCGTGCTTCCCGCAAGGGGGAGCATGGGAGCGAACTTGTTATCAGCTGCGGAGCAGGCTGAGCGCGAGCTGCTGCTTCGTGAGCAGGCGCGGCTCGAGGTCATGCTCGGAGATGAGATGCTCGCAGTACGCTTCGAGCTCGGAGCGGGGCCCGAAGAGAAGCTCGAGCGTCATCTCGCACATTTTCATGGATTTGTCGCCGACGGTAAGAGTGCCCTCGTCGAAGCTTATCTCCGCGCGGGTCATCTCCGGAAGATAGAGCGCCGCGGAGCGCCTCGTGTACTGATAGTGGAAGACGGGGGAGAGCTCCTTGTCGCAGACGTCGGAGAAGGACTCCGGTGCACCGCGCTCGATGAGCTCGCGCATGACGGGGGCGATGCCGTGGAACACGGTCGAGAAGTGCTGGCCGCGGTAGAGCCCGGGTACGCCGCTCGCATCATACGAGCCGAATTTCAGCGTCGCGACGGAGAGATTGACCCATGCGCGCACGCGCAGGAGCGCACCGCGCTCTGCGAGCGCCCAGTCGGAAGTATCGTAAAAGACGTCGTGGGTCGTCCTGACCTTCCAGTCGTCCTTACGATATTGGGTGACGTAGTCGCTGCCCGCGATAAGGTCGGCAAGCGCCGGGCCCTCGAGGGAATATTTGAATTCAGTTTCAGTAGCCATATCATCCGCCTCCGTGTCGTTGCTTTTCATCCTTTTATTATATTACGCATGCGGCCGGTTGACAAGCGGGTTTTCTCCAAAAATACGGCATGCCGCGGCTATCCGCGCGCTCGTCGTGAGAGCAAAACGAAAAATAGTTTCCGTCCTCTGCAACAAACGACCAAAAATTCCCGACAGGTTTACTATAATCGGGACAGCACGGAAGAAAAAACCTGTACGGGAGGATACCGAGTTGACTGTCAGAGAGCTGAAACAGGGGAGCGTAAGGCTCCGGGAAGAGGCATTTTCGCGCCTGCGCGGCGCACTCGTCTCGCTTGCGGAAAAGCCCGCCATGGCGCGCGCATCGGAGTGGACGCTGAGATTCACGCTCGGCGCGCTGCTCGGCGCGGCGAGGCTGACGGGCGGTGCGTCGCCGTTCGGTGCAGGCTTCGTATGTGCCGCGGGAGCAGGCGCTCCGGGGCTTTTTGCGCTCATCGGCGCGGCGTTCGGCTCGGTCGTCGCCCTGGGCTTTTCAGCGAGCGTGAAATACGTCGCGATAGCCTCGCTCATCTATGCGGCCTCCCTCGTATTCAGGGGTACGGCGATATCCTCGAAGCGATGGGCGATGCCGTGCATAGCCTCCGCGATGACGGCGTGTACCGGGCTCGCGTCCCTGCTCGGCCAGACCTCCGGAGCGGAGACTGCGGTTTACATAACTGATATAATACTGACGGGCGTTTCGGCGTGGATGTACACCGACGTTCTGTCGCCACGCGGCAAGAGCGCGCCGAAGCCCGCGCTGCTGTTCACGCTCGTCACGGTGCTGATAACTCTGTCGGGAGTGGTCGTCTTCGACGTACTGAGCATAGGGCGCGCCGCCGCGGTGCTCATGGTGATATGCGCCGCCGCGCGCGGAGGGAGCGGTGCGGGCGCGGTGATGGGCGCGTCCTTCGGCTTTGCGATGGACGTCGCCTCGTCGAGCGCTCCGTTTTTCACGGCCGCATACTCCGTCGCGGCCGTCGCGGCGGGCCTCTGCCGCAATATGCCCCGTGCCGTCATCGCGGTGGCGTACGTAGTCGCGGACGCCGCGGCGGCGATGTGGTCCGGCAGTGGGGACCTGCTCATGAGCGTTCTTGCGGAGACGTTCGCCGCGAGCGTCGTGTTCATGCTGCTCCCGTCGGGTCTTTTGACCGCCGTGCGTGAAAAGGTCGCGGGCGAGGAAGCCATGGACGGCAGGGAACGCTTCATCGGATATATCAGAAGCCACGCGGCGGCCGCCGCCGACGCGATGAAGACCGTGCACGAGAGCATACTGCGACGTCTGCCTGACGTGAACGACGGGGATATATCCTGCGTGTTCGACATGGCGTCCTGCTCCGTCTGCGAAAAATGCCCGACGGCGTCCGAGTGCTGGCAGACCCGGTATGAGTCAACGCGGACGGCGCTCAACGATGCCGCAGAGGCCATGGTGCGCCGCGGCGCGCTCGACGAGGAGGACCTTCCGCAGTATTTCCGAGACTCGTGCGGGAACGTGCGCGGCTTCGTCTCGGCGGTCAACGCCGAGCTCCGCGCTCTGCGCGCGCGGCGGATGTACCGTAAGCGCCTGAACGAGGGGCGCGACGCGCACATAGAGCAATACCGCGGCATGGAAGAATTGCTCCGCGGCCTCGCAGGACGCCTCACAGAGCGTTCGGACTCCGAACGTGAGGCGGAAAAACGGCTGAAGCTCTATCTCGGAGGCGCGGGCGAGCAGCTCCGCGGAGGCGTCTTCACGGACCCGAACGGCAGACTGCACGTCGAGCTCGAGGGCGCGGGCGCGGGCGAGCTGCGGCGTGAAAAGGACTATATCGAGCGGATATCGGCCGCGGTCGGAGTGCGGCTGTGCGAGGATACGGAGCTGTCGTCCCGCGGCAGGGTATGCTTCCTCGAAGCAGAGCCGCTCGCCGCCTCGGTCGGCATAGCTTCCATGCGGCGCGAGGGCCAGAGCGTTAGCGGTGATACGGGTACATACTTCAAAACGGACGAGGGAGTGCTCTGCGTGATACTGTCCGACGGCATGGGGAGCGGGGAGCGTGCCGCGGCGGAGAGCGCGGAGGCGGCATCCATGCTCGGGAGCTTCCTGAAGACGGGAGTAGAGCCGGAGCTTGCGATGAAGCTGCTCGGCTCCGTCATGACGCTCCGCGCCGAGGAGACGATGGGTGCCGCGACGGCGGACCTCCTGTGCGTAAACCTTTTCACGGGAAGCACGGGTATTTACAAATTCGGTGCCGCGCCGACGTACCTGCTGCGCGGCGGGAAGGTGAAAAAGGTCGCAGGCGAGTCCTTCGCGGCGGGGATAGGCGGCTTCGCCGTGCCGGACCGCGCGGAGCTCACCATGAAGGCGGGGAGCGTCGCCGTCATCGTCAGCGACGGCGTCGCGGGCGACGGGGACGACGCGTGGCTCTGCCGCATCATATCCGGCCGGGAGTGGGAGACTCCGCGCGCCCTTGCCCGAGCCATCCTCGAAAGAGCGGCGGAGCTCCACGGGGCGTCGGACGACATGACCGTCCTCGCCGTGGCGGTCTCGGAGCGCCCGTAGCATGGTAAAGGGCGTATCGAAGAGCGTGATAGTCGTCGCGTCGCCGGACCCCGCTCTTTTCGAATCGGCGATATTCATCGTGCGTGACGGCGCGGTGCCGTCCTCGCAGGGCTCGCGCAGGCGCGTACTGCACGAGGCCGCGCGGATAGCGGGTACGTACGTATCGGAAAGCGTGCCGCGGCGCAGAAGGCGGATGCCCGCGCCGGCGTGGTGCGCCGTTGGCGCCGCCGCGGCGGGGGCTGTCGCAGCCCTGCTGTATCTACTGACGTAGGGAAATCGTGCTTTACAAAAAGCCTCACACGGGTTAAAATCTTTGCATAAAGACCGTGGAGGCTTGAACTATGAACACTTTATTCAGGAATATCAGCGCCGCAGTTCCTGCGGAAAACGGCGGATTCAAAATACTTGTCGGAGACATCTGCGTCTCCGGAGACAAAATAAGCGGCGTGGGCCGCGTCCCCGAGGGCTTCAATGCCGACAGAGTCATCGACGGCACGGGAAAGATGCTCATTCCCGGCCTCGTGAACGCGCATACGCACGTCTACATGACTCTCTTCCGCAACTCTGCCGACGACCTCGATTTCACGGACTGGCTCTTCGGCCGCATCCTGCCCATAGAGGATAAGCTGACCTACGACGACTTCTATTACGGCACGCTCCTCGGCTACATGGAGATGCTCGCGACCGGCACGACGACGTCACTCGACATGGGCATCGCCATCGACGCCGCACCGAACGCCCAGCAGAAGTCCGGCATACGCGCCGTGCTCTCCCGCGGACTCACGGGCGGAGCGGACGACGTCGCCGGCGGCGAGCGCAGAATAAAGGAAGCCCTGACCGAGATAGAGAAGTGGAAGGGCACGGAGGGACTCAGCTTCATGCTCGGGCCCCACACCCCTTATACCTGCGACGAGGGATACCTGCGTGAGGTCGCGGCGCTGTCCGCGGAAAAAGACCTCCCGCTGAATATCCACCTCTCCGAGAGCCTCGACGAGATGAAGACCATTCGTGAAAGGTACGGGATGACCCCGCCGGAGTTTCTCGATAAGGTCGGCATCCTGAAAAGCGATACCGTCTGCGCGCACTGCGTGCAGCTCACGGAGAGCGACGTCCGCCTCCTCGCCGAGCGCGGAGTGTCCGTCGCCTCCAATCCTGTCAGCAACCTCAAGCTCGGCAACGGCACGGCTAACGTTCCCGCCATGCTCCGCGCGGGCATAAACGTCGCCATCGGCACGGACGGCTGCGGGAGCAACAACACGCTGAACATGTTCCGCGAGATGAGCTATATGTCTCTTCTCCACAAGGGCGCGGCGCACGACGCGAGCGTCGTCAGCGCGCAGGAGACGTTTTACATGGCGACGGCGGGCGGCGCGAAGGCCGTCGGCCTCGGCGGCGTGACGGGCGAGATACGCGAGGGTCTGCTTGCGGACCTCGTCGTGCTCAATCTCGACAAGCCGTGGTGCCGCCCGAAAAACGACCTGATAGCCTCGCTCTGCTATTCCATGAACGGAAGCGAGGTCGAGCTCACCATGGTCGGCGGCAGAGTGCTCTATGAAAAGGGCGAATTCCTCACCGTCGACGCCGAAGAGACCGTCGCGCGCGTCGAGCAGATATGCGACAGGCTCGGTATGCGCAGATGAGCGGCAGAGTCCATATATACTGCGGGGACGGCAAGGGCAAGACGAGCGCCGCCATCGGACTCGCGGTGCGAGCCGCAGGCCGCGGCTGCAGAGTGACGCTTATGCGCGCCATGAAGGACAATGACAGCGGTGAGGTGCTGCTGCTCTCTTCTATCCCGCAGGTTTACATAATTGATACGCCGAAGGAATTGAAATTCATCTGGCTGATGGATGAGGACGAAAAGCGGGAGTATTCCGCGCTCCTTTCGTCCATGCTCACCGAGGCGCGCCGGCGTATCGCCGCCGGAGAGGCGGATATGCTCGTCATCGACGAGGCGATGAGCGCAGTCAGCACGGGTCTTCTGCCGGAGGAGGAGCTTCTCGACCTCATACGCACGAGGCCGGAGGGGCTCGAGATAGTGCTCACCGGGCGCGACCCGACGCCTGCCGTGCTTGCCGAGGCGGACTACGTGACCGAGATGAAAAAGATCCGTCATCCGTACGACAGCGGGCAGGACGCACGCAGCGGAATCGAATTTTGAAATGAGTTGACAAAGCACGGAAGCTGTGTTACCATAAAACACCCAAAGGCAATGACGGGGAGGAGTAGGCGCGGACCGAGGCGCAGAGAGAGGGCGGCAGGTGTAAGCCCTTACGAGGTCCGGACTGAAAGTCGCCCCCGAGCCGCGGCGCAGAAAGCGCGAAGCCGTAAGCGCCGACGGGAGCTCCCGTTACAGAGCTGAGAGTGTCGCACGCAAGTGCGGAATTCAGGTGGTACCGCGGTATTTTATCGCCCTGAGCATCTTTATGCCCGGGGCGTTTTTATTTGCTTCGGGCTGTTGGAGGCTGAAACATGAAAGAACTGTCCAAGACCTACGATCCGCGTTCCGTGGAGAGCCGCATCTATGATATGTGGCTCGAAAAGGGCTGCTTCAAGGGCGTCAGAGACCCCGAGAAGAAGCCTTTCACCATCGTCATCCCGCCCCCGAACGTGACCGGCCAGCTCCACCTCGGCCATGCGTTCGACGAGACGCTGCAGGACGTCCTCATCCGCACCAAGCGCATGCAGGGCTATGCCGCCCTGTGGATACCCGGCACCGACCACGCGGGCATCGCGACCCAGATAAAGGTCGAGGAGATGCTTCGCAAGGAGGGCAAGACCCGCTACGACCTCGGCAGAGAGAAGTTCACCGAGCTCGTCTGGGAGTGGAAGAAGAAGTACGGCGGCCGCATCGTCGAGCAGCTCAAGACGCTCGGCTCCTCCTGCGACTGGGACAGAGAGCGCTTCACGATGGACGAGGGCTGCTCCAAGGCAGTCCGCGAGGTGTTCGTGAGCCTGTATGAAAAGGGTCTCATCTACAAGGGCAACAGGATAATCAACTGGTGTCCCAAGTGCACCACCGCGCTCTCCGACGCGGAGGTCGAATATGAAGAAAAGCCGGGCAAGCTCTGGCATATCCGCTATCCCGTCAAGGACTCCGATGAGTGGGTCACCGTTGCCACGACCCGTCCCGAGACGATGCTCGGCGACACGGGCGTCGCGGTGCATCCCGACGACGAGCGTTATACGCACCTCGTCGGAAAGACCTGCATCCTCCCGCTCGTGGGCCGCGAGATACCCATCATAGCCGACGAGTACGTCGAGCGTGACTTCGGTACCGGCTGCGTGAAGATGACCCCGTGCCACGACCCGAACGACTTCGAGGTCGGCAAGCGCCACGGTCTCGATGAGATACTCGTGCTCGACGGCGACGCGAAGATAATCAACGGCGGCAAGTACAACGGACTCGACCGCATCGAGGCCCGCAAGGCCATCCTCGCCGATCTCGAGGCGGGAGGCTATCTCGTCGGCATCGAGGACCATATCCACAACGTCGGCACCTGCTACCGCTGCGGAACGGACGTCGAGCCCATCACCTCCGCGCAGTGGTTCGTGAAGATGAAGCCCCTCGCCGAGGACGCCATCCGCGTCGTTGAGGACGGAACGATCAAGTTCGTGCCCGACCGCTTCTCCAAGACGTACATGAACTGGATGAACGGCGTGCGCGACTGGTGCATCTCCCGCCAGCTCTGGTGGGGCCACAGGATCCCCGCGTGGTACTGCGCCGACTGCGGCCATGTGACCGTCTCGCGCGAGGACGCGGTCAAGTGCGAAAAGTGCGGAAGCACGCACATAACGCAGGATGAGGACGTGCTCGACACCTGGTTCTCCAGTGCTCTCTGGCCGTTCTCGACGCTCGGCTGGCCCGACAAGACCCCCGACCTCGACTATTTCTATCCGACGAGCGTGCTCGTCACGGGATATGACATCATATTCTTCTGGGTCGCCCGCATGATATTCTCCGGCATGGAGCACATGAAGCAGGCCCCGTTCAGCACCGTGCTCTTCCACGGTCTCATCCGCGACTCGCAGGGCAAGAAGATGTCCAAGTCCGCGGGCAACGGCATCGACCCCATCGAGATGATAGAGCTCTACGGCGCCGACGCGCTCCGCATCAACATCATCACCGGCAACAGCCCCGGAAACGACATGCGCTTCTACACCGAGCGCTGCGAGGCGATGCGCAACTTCGCCAACAAGATATGGAACGCCTCACGCTTCGTCATGATGAACCTGCGCGGCGGCGAGGAGGGACTGCCCTCCGACCTCGCTCTCGAGGACCGCTGGATACTGACGAAGCTGAACGCGCTCACCCGGGAGGTCACAGACAATATCGAGCGCTTCGAGCTCGGTATCGCCGCGACGAAGCTCTACGACTTTATATGGGACAGCTTCTGCGACTGGTACATCGAGCTCACCAAGCCGCGCCTCAACTCCGACGACGAGACCGCCGCGGACGACGCGCGCAGAGTCCTCAAATTCACCCTCGTGCAGATACTCAAGCTGCTCCATCCGTTCATGCCGTTCATCACCGAGGAGATATATCAGGGCCTGTACGCCGATGAAAACGGTGAGACCGAGCCTCTCATGGTGCAGAAGTGGCCCGAATTCGACCCCGCGCTCGATTTCTCCGCCGACGAAGCCGACATGGAGAGCCTCATGGAGGCCATCAAGGCCGTCCGTGCCATCCGCGCGGAAAAGAACGTGCCGCCCTCCAAGCGTCCCGCGATGATAATCGTGACGAGCAAGCCGCAGGTGTTCGAAAAGGGCGAGGCCATCCTCAAAAAGCTCGCCTACGCAGGCGAGGTCACGTTTGCCGACAAGGCGCCCGAAAACGCCGCGTCCATGGCCGCCGCGCTGACCGTCGATTCGAGCATTTATATCCCGCTCGCCGAGCTTATCGACGTCGCCGCCGAGATAAAGAGAGTCGAGAAGGAGCTCGCGACCGGGCGCACGAATCTCGAGCGGCTCAACGCCAAGCTCTCCAATCAGGGCTTCATCGCCAAGGCTCCCGAGCAGGTCGTCGCCGCCGAGCGCGAGAAGGCCGAGAAGCAGGCGGGCGTCATCGCAAAGCTCGAAGAAACTTTGGAAAGTCTCAAAGCGATGGCATGATTCGACAGCATACGCATAAATAAACATTTAAGATGAGGTTGTCCCTTTTCGGGGCGACCTCATCTTTCTTTTCGGAGGCATTCAATGAAGATAAACGGCTGCTTTAAGGAAGGACGCCTTACCCTGACTCTCGCGGGCGAGCTCGACCACCACGCGGCCAGGGAAGCGATGAAAAAGCTCTCGCAGAAGCTCGACGCCTACTCGCCGCGCACCTGCATCCTCGATATGAGCGGACTGCAGTTCATGGACAGCTCGGGCGTCGCGCTGATCCTGCGGACCTACAAGCGCATGACGGAGCTCGAGGGCACGCTCTGCGTAAAAAACGTACAGCCCCAGCCCATGCGCGTGCTCGACGCATCGGGTGTGGAACGGCTCGTGGACGTAACGGCGGCCGTATAAAGGAGGACAAGGATGACGGTACATAACTATCTCAAATTCGAATTCCCGTCGAGAAGCGTCAACGAGGCGCTTGCAAGGAACGCCGCGGCGCTTTTCGTACTGCCGCTCGACCCGACTCTCGAGGAGCTCGGCGATCTGAAAACGGCGGTGAGCGAGGCGGTCACAAACTGTATCGTCCACGCTTATTCGGGAGAAGTGGGGAGAATAAGCATGAAATGCCGAATAATTGACGACAATGTGGCGGAGATAAGCATAAAAGACTGGGGATGCGGCATCGAGGACGTCGAGAAGGCGCGGGAGCCTCTGTTCTCGACGGGCGGCGAGGAGCGCGCGGGGATGGGCTTTTCCATAATGGAGAGCTTCACGGATTCCGTGCGCGTGCGCAGCAGGGTCGGACACGGCACTGTCGTAGTCATGCGCAAGCAGATAAGAGGCCGGGGATGACCCGGTCCTTCGGAGCGGAGCTCCTCGAGGCCGCGAAGGCGGGCGACAGCGCCGCGGCGGAAAAGCTCGTCGAGGAAAACAGCGGTCTGATATGGAGCATAGCGCGCAGATTCTTCGGCCGCGGAGTGGACGCCGACGATCTCTATCAGCTCGGGTGCGTCGGTCTCGTAAAGGCCATACGGGGCTACGACGGAGCTTACGGGACGCGCTTTTCCACCTACGCCGTCCCGAAGATATCGGGCGAGATACGCCGCTTCCTGCGCGACGATGGAAGCGTGAAGGTCAGCCGCGGAGTCAAGGAACGTGCCGCCGCCATACGTACGGCCCACGAGGAGCTCTCCCACGAGCTCGGCAGGGAGCCGACCGTGTCGGAGCTGTCGGTCCATACGGGTATCTCGCAGGAGGACATAGCCGTCGCCGAGACGGCGACCTCCGCCGCGGAGAGCCTTCAGCGCCCCGCGGGGGAGGACGGACTGACGCTCGAGAGCATGCTCGGCGACTGGGGCGCCGAGGAGCGCCTGCTCGAGCACGTGTCGCTCCGCGCCGCCCTCGACAGACTCGGCGAACGCGAAAGGCAGGTCGTCGCCCTGCGGTACTACCGCGGCATGACGCAGGCGGAGACGGCGAAGGTGCTCTCCGTTTCGCAGGTGCAGGTGTCGCGCATAGAGCGCAGGGCGATAGAGACCCTGCGTGAGGAGCTGAAGGAAAATTGAACAAAAGCCGTCCGGCATATCCGCAGATAAGCGCGGGTATGCCGGACGGCGCTTGTTTTGCCGCGCCGCGTGTGGTATGATATATTTTACGCAATCAGGCATACTGCCGGAAACGGAAGGTCCCGAATGATAGACAGAAAAGAATTTCTCGCGCTCCGGCGCAAGGTAATAGAATCGGAGTTTTCGAGGCTCAACGAGATGCAGCGGAAGGCCGTCATGGCGACGGAGGGTCCTCTGCTCCTGCTCGCAGGTGCGGGCAGCGGCAAGACGACCGTCATCATAAACCGCATAGCGAACCTGCTTCGCTACGGCCGCGCCTCCGACAGCGACGATATCCCCGAATGGATAACTGAGGACGACGTGCAGTTCCTGCGCGACTACGTCTTCGCCCCTCAGCCGGATTACGCCGAGCGGGTGCACGGCATCTGCGCGCTCGAGCCAGCCGAGCCGTGGCGCGTCATAGCGATAACGTTTACCAACAAGGCCGCCGGTGAGCTGCGCTCGCGCCTCGAGGCCATGCTCGGCGAGGGCTCGGCGGATATCTGGGCGTCGACGTTCCACTCTGCCTGCGTGCGTATACTGCGCCGCGACATAGAGAAGATACCGGGCTTTTCGAGCAGCTTCACCATCTATGATACGGACGATACGCAGTCCCTCATCAAGCGCATACTCAAGGACGTGGACATAGACGACAAGGTGCTCCCGCCGAGGAGCGCCGCCGCCGCCATCAGCGCCGCGAAGGACGCCATGAAGAGCGCCGAGCAGTACGCCGCCGAGGCGGGGTACGACGCGCGCAAGAAGCTCATCGCGAGCGTGTACCTCGAATATGCGAAGCGCATGCGCGCGGCGGACGCCCTTGACTTCGACGATCTGATACTCTTCACGGTCAGGCTGCTCGCGGAGTCGGAGGAGGTGCGCGAATACTGGCAGCGCCGCTTCAAATACGTGCTCGTCGACGAGTATCAGGACACGAGCCTGCTGCAATACCGCCCCGTCGCCCTTCTCGCGGGCGGGCGGAACAATATCTGCGTCGTCGGAGACGACGATCAGAGCATCTATAAATTCCGCGGCGCGACGATAGAGAACATCCTCTCCTTCGAGGAGCAGTTCGCCAACGCGCGCACTATACGCCTCGAGCAGAACTACCGCTCGACGGGGCATATCCTCGCCGCCGCCAACGCGGTCATCCGCCGCAACACCGAGCGCAAGGGCAAGGAGCTGTGGACTAAGAATCCCACGGGCGACCTCATCACGGTGCACCGCGCAGCTTCCGAGCAGGATGAGGCGCGCTTCGTCGCCTCCGTCATGCAGGACGGCTTCGGGAAAGGCGCCAACTGGCGCGATTTCGCGGTGCTGTACCGCATGAACGCGCAGGCGAACCAGATGGAATTCGCGCTCAAGCGCGCGGGCGTCCCGTATAAGGTCATCGGCGGCATGAAGTTCTTCGAGCGCGCCGAGATAAAGGACGTGCTGTCCTATCTGTGCCTCATCGCCAATCCGAACGATGACCTGCGCCTCACGCGCATCGTCAACGTCCCCGCCCGCAAGATAGGCGCAAAGACTGTCGACGCCGTCCGCAGCGAGGCGGAGACGCTCGGCATGAGCATGCTGCAGACGATGAAGGTCTCTGCGCAGATACCCGACCTCCGCTCCGCCGCGCCGCGCCTGACCGCATTTGCCGACATGATATTCGAGCTCGGAGCCTCCGACCTCCCGCCGGACGAGCTGTACGACCTCGTCCTCGAAAAAACGGGGTACAGAGCCATGCTCGAGTCGAGCGACGATCAGGAGAACGTGACGCGCCTGGAAAACGTCATGGAGCTCAAGAGCAACATCGTGACGTATCTCAAAGAGAACGAGGGCGGCGACCTCAACGGCTTCCTCGCCGAGGTCGCGCTCTTCACTGACATAGACCGCTACGACACCGAGACAGACTGCGTGACGCTCATGACCATGCACAGCGCAAAGGGCCTCGAATTCCCGACGGTGTTCATCATCGGAGCGGAGGACGGGATATTCCCGGGCATCCGCGCCATAGGCGACCCGGGCGAGCTCGAGGAGGAGCGCCGCCTCTGCTACGTCGCCATCACGCGCGCCAAGGAGAAGCTGTACATAACTGCGGCGCGCCAGCGCATGCTCTTCGGCAGGACGTCCGCCAACCCGCTCTCGCGCTTTATAGACGAGATACCGGACGAGGACGCCGAGAAGCCGAAGCAGCCGACCCAGTATTCGTCCTACCGCCCGGACTATCAGCCCGGAAGCACGCCGCGCGGCTCCTACGCCGGGAGCTTCGGCGGAGGGTATATCAAGCAAAACGCGCCGAAGCGCGAATGGAGCTTCGGAGACAGTCCCGACCCCGCGTACGACAGACCGAAAAAGCCCATCACCGCGAAAAAGCCCGCGCCCGCAAAGCCGAGCGCCGGCGGGCTCGACCTCGCCGCGGGCGACCGCGTAAGGCACAAGGCATTCGGCGAGGGCACGGTGGTGTCCGTCAAGCCGGTAGGCGGCGACGCGCTCATCGAGATAGAATTCGAGAAGTCCGGCCTTCGCAAGCTCATGAAAAACTTTGCCTCGGAGTACATGACGAAGATATGAAAAAAGGATACGTCGGCGGCGCGGCAGCCATGTTTTTCGCAACGCTCGTCTGGGGAACGACCTTCGTTATCATGAAGGACACCCTCGACGACGTTAAGCCGCTTTTCCTGCTCGCGGTGCGCTTCACGATAGGCGCGGTGCTCCTCGCGCTCGTGTGCATCCCGCGCTTTAAGAAGCTCGATGGGGCCTATCTCGCGCACGGTGCGCTGATGGGAGTCATGCTCGGCTTCGGCTATATCGTGCAGACGTACGGTCTTTCCCTGACGACACCGGGCAAAAACGCCTTTCTGACGGCGGTGTACTGCGTGCTCGTCCCGTTCATATACTGGATAACGGATAAAAAACGCCCCGACGGCTACAACATCACCGCCGCCGTCGTGTGCCTCGCCGGAGTCGGGATGCTCTCGCTCGCGCCGGGGAGCATGGGCGGCGTGAACCTCGGCGACCTGCTGACACTCGGCGGAGGCCTGCTCTACGCCTTCCATATCGTCGTCGTCAAGCACGCGACGGAAAAACGGGACGACATCATCCTGCTGACCTGCATACAGTTCGCGACCGCGGCGGTGATCTGCATCGCGGGAACGCTCATTTTCGAGGGCAGACCCGTCATGCCGACGGGACGCCCGGTCTTCAGCCTGCTCTACCTCGGCGTCATGGCGACGACCGTCGCCCTCTTCCTGCAAAACTGGGGTCAGGGGCGCGTGCCGCCCTCTCCCGCGGCGGTCATCCTCTCGTTCGAGGCCCTTTTCGGAGCGGCGATATCCATGATATTCGGCTACGACGAACCGAAGCCGAGGCTGTTCATAGGGTTCGCACTCATGTTCATCGCCGTCATCATATCCGAGGTCAAGCCCTTCAAAAGAAAAAAAGAGACCGTGTAGAAACGCATACGGAAGCCTCCGCGTAAAATGTAACGCGGAGGCTTTTTCTCTGCGTGGAGGGTCGAAATGAAAAAGTACAAACGCTATATCGGAGTCGCCTCGATAGCCCTCGGGAGCGCGCTCATCATGGCTCTCGTGCTGCCGTCCGACTTCTGGTTCTTCATGGTCGGGCTGCTGCTGATAATCTGCGGCATCTGCGAGTGCAGGCGCAGGTAATCATTCGGGAGCGGAGTGAATATACTTCCCTTGAAGGCTCGAATGAGAAGGGAAGTATGTTGAATGGAAACAGAGCTCGGCATGGATACCATGCTGTATTTCAGAAGGCTGACCGACGCGGTGTTCGACCACGAGGAGACGATGGAGCTGGTAGTGCCCGACACGCTTCCGGACGTTTCGTATGTATCGGACGCCGTCGGCACGGTCGTGCTGAGGACGAAGGAAGCGCGCGCCGACGCGCTTTTCGCCTCGGGGACGGTGCAGGGCTGCGTGCTGTATATGCCGGAGGGCGAGAGCTCGCCGCGCGGCATAGAGGTGAGCGTGCCGTGGAGCTTCACGGCGGACTGCGCGGGGCTCGACACGGCGGGGAGGCTCTCCGTGCGCGCGGAGCTCACCGGGCTTGAAGCGAGGATAATAAACTCACGAAAGATAGTCGTGCGCGCCTCTCTGGCCCTGACGGTCAGAGCGTACGCAGCGGCGGAGGCGTCGTGGTGCTCCGACGCGCGCGGAGATGCGGAGATACTCCTGAAAGAACATAAGGTCACAGCCGTTTCCGACGTCTCGGAAAAGACATTCAGCGTCACCGAGACCGCCGCCATACCGGCCTCGGGGCCTCCCATCGGGCGCATACTCGGCTGCCGTGCCGAAATGACCGGGAGCACGGTACGGAGCGCGGGGAGGCGGCTCATCCTATCGGGGAACGCGGAGCTTGAAATACTGTACGCCGCGCAGATGAGCGGCGAGCTCGCGGGTGCGCGGATGACCCTGCCCTATACGCAGACGCTCGAGCTCATCGGAGACGAGAGCGGGACGGACTGCGAGGCCGTCGTCATGCTGACGGGCGTGTACGTCAAGGAAAATCAGGCCTCGGAGGAGACGGTGCACACCGTAAGCGTCGAGCTCGGCGCGGTGGCCCAGCTCGCCGTGCGCCGCGAAAGCGCGGTAAACTGCGTCGCCGACCTGTACGGCACCTCCTGCGCGACCGAGACGGACACCGACGTCTGCCGTATAGACGCCGAGACCTCGTGTGAGAGCCGGACGCTGTCCCTGCGCGAGCAGCTCTCCTGCGACGAGCGCGTCAGGAGCGTCCTCTCCTGCGCCGTGACCGCGGGAAGACCGTCGGCGGACGGCGCGTCCCTGCGCATCCCGGTACGCATGAAGGTGATCTGCGCCGCCGGTGACGGCAGACCTGTGTCCGTAGAGGGCAGGGCGGAGCTCACGGCGGACTGTCCCGCCGCGCGGGGAGACGGCGTCTCCGTCGACGTGGCTGACGTATCCGCCGCCGTCACGGCGGGCGGCGTGGAGGTTACTGCGTCGGTAAGCGCCATCGTGCGCCGCTTCTGCACCGCGGAGATACGCTACGTCTCCGCCGTGCGCGAGGTGCCGGAGGAAAACTCCGCGCCGCGCCCTTCCATCGTCGTCGTCCGAACAGGCGCTGATGACGACCTGTGGAGCATCGCCAAGCGCTACCGTACCTCGCGCGAGAGCATCAGGCGCGCCAATGGTCTAGAGGCGGATGCGGAGGCCGTGTCGGGGGATATGCTCATCATCACCTCCGCCATATAGCCGCGCGGAAAACGCAGCTTCCGATACAAAAAATGCCTTTACACGGCTTTTTGCCTTGCCAAGCGCTTTTTTATGTGCTAAAATCGTATAGTTAAAAACGAAAACCAGCACAGAGGGGAGTTGCGGTTATGTCAGGTCACTCCAAATGGCATAACATACAGAAGACCAAGGGCGCGCAGGATGCCAAGCGTGCACAGGCGTTCACCAAGATAGCGCGTGAAATGATAGTTGCGGTCAAGGAAGGCGGCAGCGGCGAGATCGCGGCCAATTCCAGGCTCGCGGCGGTCGTTGCGAAGGCCAAGGCGGCCAATATGCCCAACGACAACATCAAGCGTACGATAGAAAAAGCTCTCGGCTCCGGCAATACCGATAACTTCGAGAGCATCACCTATGAGGGCTACGGCCCCTGCGGCGTTGCCGTCATCGTCGAGACCATGACGGACAACCGCAACAGGACCGCGTCCGAGATCCGTCACTACTTCGACAAGTACGGCGGAAACATGGGCACGACCGGCTGCGTATCGTGGTCGTTCGATAAGAAGGGCGTCATCATCGTTGACAACGAGGACGGCGACATCGACGAGGATACCATGATGATGGAAGCTCTCGACGCCGGCGCCGACGATTTCTCCCCCGAGGGAGAGGTGTTCGAGGTCTATACCAACGACCCCGACGGCTTCGTTGCCGTTTCCGAGGCGCTTCAGGCAAAGGGCTACAAGCTGCTCTCCGCTCAGGCGGAGATGGTCCCGCAGACCTACATCAAGCTCACGGGCGAGGACGATATCAAGAACATGCAGAAGATGCTCGATATGTTCGACGATAACGACGACGTCCAGAACGTCTGGCACAACTGGGACGACGCGGAATAATCAGTGTTTCCAATGCTTTGCGGTTTTTGCCCCTGAGCAGTTGTGACATACATCGGAAAAAAGTAGTAACGTATGTCACAACTGAGATTAGTCACAGCCAAGTGATTTGTGATGATTTTCATTCAGGTGCATTCCTCTGAAACCATTGATATGTCAAGCTTTTTTCACGAATGAGGATGATATAAAGAACATGGAAAAGATGCTTGATATGTTCGATGATAACGAAGACGTTCAGAACGTCTGGCACAACTGGGACGACGCGGAATAGAATTAACTTCAAAAAGGAAAAGCGGGGCGTTTGCCCCGCTTTTCTTTTGCCCAGAGCAAAACATTTTCATTGCGAATTGCTTTTCACGCGGGGGAGTAGTATACTCAAACCATAAAACATATCCGGCGGCTGCGAGCTCCGGAAAACATGATTTTTGAAAGGATGATACCATGGCAGACTTCGTTATGAATACCGAAGGCGAGTACGGCGGACAGATAGTTCAGGAGCTTTCGGGAAGATTCTTCAAGCCCTCTCCCATGAATCAGGTCTATAAGCAGTGGGGAGACCGTCTCCTCTTCATCGACTCTAAGGAGGTCCCCGGCTCCTTCCAGATGAACACCACCTGGTACATCAACGCGCCCGATTTCCGCCCCCTCCCGTATCACGAGGAGCATACCCATGACTACGACGAGATGATAGGCTTCCTCGGCTCCAACCCGGACGACAAGTATGATCTCGGCGGCGTCATCGAGCTGAGCATCAACGGCGAGGTGCACCACCTTACCAAGAGCTCCATCATCTTCATCCCCGGCGGCATGAAGCACCTGCCGCTCTCCATCCTCGAGCTGCACCGCCCGATACTGCACTTCTCCATCTCCATGAGCCCCGAGTACGCCCTCAAGCGTACCGAAGAGGGTCAGAAGATGCTCGACAACTTCGTCAAATGATCCCGCACGCAAAGCCTTGTTCGTAAATAGAGAAGACCCGGGGCAGAAGTATTCGCTTCTGTCCCGGCCTTTTTCATTCGGCGTTGACAAGCGCGCGCATTTGCGGTAAAGTAGCCGCGTGAGCAGACGGGGCGGTCGCGTGTACGGGGCGAAAGGCCCGTATATGAGGAAAGTCCGGGCTGCATAGGGCAAGGATAACGGGTAACGCCCGCCGAAGGCGACTTCAGGAAAAGTGCAACAGAGATATCCCGCCCGGGTCTGACCCGGGTAAGGGTGGAAAGGCGAGGTAAGAGCTCACCCGACGGCGTGTGAAAGCGTCCGCCGCTGTAAACTCTATCCGCAGCAACACCGTGGAGGAGACGCATGGCCTGCCCGGCCGTCTCCGGGAGGTGGCTTGAGCGCGGCGGCAACGCCGCGTCGAGATAGATGACCGCTGCTCGCAAGAGTACAGAACCCGGCTTACAAGTCCGCTCACATCAAAAGGCGCGCCGTATTATGCGGCGCCCCTTTTGATGTCCGCAGGGAGCGAATAATTGGCAGGAAGAGCCTCTTTCCGATTGTTTTTTCGGTCCGTCGGGAGTATAATATAAGATAACGCAGAATGCGTATGGAGGTTGACATAATGCAACTAAACGAGTACCTTTCGGAGCTCCGCGCAAAGCGCGTGGCGGTCATCGGCGTCGGCACGTCGAATACGCCGCTGATTGAGCTCCTCTGCCGCGCGGGCGTTTCCGTAACGGCCCGTGACAGGCGGAAAAAAGAAGATTTCGGCGCGGAGTACGACCGTCTCGCGGCGCTCGGCGCGAATTTCAGACTCGGAGAAGACTACATGGCGGACCTCACCGAGGACGTCATTTTCAAGACCCCCGGCATGAGACCCGACGTTCCGGAGCTTACCGCGGCGCGCTCGCGCGGCAGTCTCATCACCTCCGAGATGGAGATGTTTTTCGAGGTCTGCCCCTGCCCGATAATCGCCATTACCGGCTCCGACGGCAAGACAACGACCACGACGCTCGTCGCCGAGCTTCTCAGAGCGGCGGGATACCGCGTGCACCTCGGGGGCAACATCGGCACCCCGCTCGTCGACAAGGTCCCGGAGATAGACACCTCCGACTTTGCCGTCGTGGAGCTGTCGAGCTTCCAGCTCATGACCATGACGCGGAGCGCAGCCACCGCGATCGTGACCAACGTGTCGCCTAACCACCTCGACTACCACACGGATATGGACGAGTACATAGCCTCGAAAAAGAACGTCTTCGCCCATCAGAACAGAGACGGGCTGCTCGTCGTCAACGCGGACAACGAGATATCCGCGGGCTTTGCCGCCGAGGCGAAGGGCGCGGTCAGGTACTTCTCACGCCGTGAGGCGCAGGCCGAGGGCTGCTGGTTCGACGGGGAGAACGTGTATTACTCGGAAAACGGCGAGAGCACGATGCTCATATCCCGAAGCGCGATAGCGCTCCGCGGTCTGCACAACGTCGAGAATCTCATGGCGGCTTTCTGCGCGGTCGTCGACCTCGTCGGCATAGACAAATGCCGCCGCGTCGCGGAGACGTTCACCGGCGTCGAGCACCGCATCGAGCCCGTGAGGACGCTGGGCGGCGTTACGTACTATAACGACTCCATCGCCTCGAGCCCGACGCGCACCATCGCCGGCCTCGTGTCTTTCGAGCAGAAGGTGATACTCATCGCGGGCGGCTACGACAAGCACATCCCGTACGATGATTTCGGCCGTGTCGTGCGCGACCGCGTGAAGATACTCATCCTCCTCGGCGCGACGGGCCCGAAGATACGCAGCGCGGTCCTCGCCGCGGATAACGGCGAGCTTCCCGAGATACTGGA
Source organism: Oscillospiraceae bacterium (assembly GCA_045628845.1). Classification (GTDB taxonomy): domain Bacteria; phylum Bacillota; class Clostridia; order Oscillospirales; family Oscillospiraceae; genus RGIG7949. The sequence goes on along the minus strand of JAZQQE010000060.1, from coordinate 2,105 downwards.
GGCCTCGACGATGGAGGAGGCCGTCGGCCTCGCCGCGTCGCACGCCGTCAGCGGTGACGTCGTGATACTCAGCCCCGCATCCGCGTCCTTCGATATGTTCAAGAACTTCGAGGAACGCGGCAACTGCTTCAAAAAGATCGTCGGCGCGCTCTGAGCGCCGACTGAAAGGAGATACGGATGGACCTCAAAGAAAAAATATTCGACCTCGCGGCGATATCCGCCCCCGCGGGCTCCGAGTCCGCCGCCGCAGAACGCATAGCGGCGATGCTGTACCGCGTCACCGACGAGATGCATATCGACGCGATGGGCAACGTGCTCGCCGTCAAGCGCAGCGCAGACCCCGACGCTCCCGTGCTGCTCATCGACGCCCACATGGACGAGGTCGGCTTCATCGTGACCGGTCAGGAGGAGGGCTTCCTGAAATTTTCCACGCTCGGCGGTGTCGACGCACGCATGCTGCCGGGACGTGAAGTTAACATAATGTCTGACCCTCCGCTCTACGGAGTGATAGCCTGCCTCCCGCCGCACGTGCTGACGGCGGAGGAGCGCGAGAAGGCGATAGAGGTCAAGAATCTCTATATCGACGCGGGCCTTTCCGCTGAGGAAGCGGGGAAGCTCGTCCCGCCCGGCACTCCGGGAACGTTCGTCGGCGCGCCCTTCATGCTCGGCGACGAGTTTATCTGCTCCAAGGCGCTCGACGACAGGAGCTGTGTCGCGATCATGATAGAGGTCGCGGAGCGCCTTAAAAACGTGCCTCTCAACATGAACGTCATATACATGGCGAGCGTGCAGGAGGAGCTCGGCTGCCGCGGCGCGGCGGCGGGCGCGTTCAGCGCCGCTCCCGATTACTGCATCGCCCTCGACGTGACTCACGCCGAGACGCCCGATGAAAAGAGCACGCGCGTCGTGAAGTCCGGCGGCGGCGCCGCGATAGGCGTCGGCCCGAACATGGATAGGAAGATGACCGCGCAGCTGCGCGAAACTGCGGCGAAAAACGGCATAGACAGCCAGCTTGAGGTCTTGAACGGCAATTCGGGGACGGACGCATGGCCCATCCAGATATCCCGCGAGGGAGTCTGCACGGCGGTCGTCTCACTGCCCCTGAAATACATGCACAGCCCGGTCGAGGTCATAAAGCTGTCGGACGCCGAGAGCGTCGCGTCGCTCGTGACGGCGTATGTGATCGAAAGGAGCGGGGAAAATGCTTGACATACTCAGAAAGCTCTGCACTCTGCCCGGCCCCTCCGGCATGGAGGACGCCGTACGCGAATATATCATCGAGCAGGCTCGCCCCTACGCCGATGAGATGATGACTGACCCTATGGGCAGCCTCATCGTCTTCAAAAAAGGCGCGCGCGAGCCTGCGAAGAAGCTGATGCTCGCCGCCCACATGGATGAGGTCGGCGTCATAGTGACCGGCATCACCGACGACGGATACCTCCGCTTCGACTTCGTCGGCGGCGTAGACAGACGTGTGACGATAGGCAAAAAGGTTTACATAAATGGGCATCCCGGAGTCATCGGACTCAAGGCGTTTCACCTCGTGGACGCGTCCGAGAGATCGAGCATCCCCAAGCTCTCCGCGATGTATATAGACGTCGGCGCGAAGAACAGGGCCGAGGCGGAGAGCATCGTCTCCCTCGGCGACACCGGAGTTTTCGAGGACACCGTCGTCGAATTCGGAAACGGGATGATAAAGGCGCGTGCCATAGATGACCGCGTGGGCTGCGCCATCATGCTGAAGCTCATCACCGAGCCGCTGCCCGTCGATACGTGGTTTGCCTTCACCGTGCAGGAGGAGGTCGGTTGCCGCGGAGCGAACGCCGCCGCCTTCAACGTTAAGCCCGATATCGCGCTGATACTCGAGGGCACGACTGCCGCGGATATGCCCTCGCAGAAGGGCGCGGACAAGGTCTGCATCCCCGGGCGCGGACCCGTCATCCCGTTTATGGACGGCAGCACGGTGTACGACAGAAAGCTCTTCGAGAAGCTGCGCGGGCTCGCCGAGGCAAACGGCATTCCCTGGCAGACCAAGACGTACATTTCCGGCGGCACGGGTGCATCCCTTATACAGCGCGCCGCGGGCGGCGCGCGCGTCGCCGCCG
>JAZQQE010000059.1:0-13400 GCA_045628845.1 Oscillospiraceae bacterium | reverse complement strand
TTCGCAGAGCCGGGGGACAGTTCCCGCAGGGGAGGGGCTAGCCCCCCCCGTGAGCTCCGCACGGCGTTCCGTTTGCAGAGCCGGGGGTCAGTTCCCGCAGGGGAGGGGCTTGCCCCTCCCGTGCGATGCTTCCCGCAAAATTTCAGCAGTCCCTGCCCATGTCGAAGGCGGTATCGAGCTCGGGGCGGCCCGCTATCTCGCCGACCTCGAACACGCCGCCGACGGCGAGCGCGCCCTTTTCCGTGCAGTCCGTGAGGCAGTCGCGCGTGCACCCGCGCATGGATTCGAGCGTCAGTCCGAGGTTTTCGGTGTCGGCCGCGGTGCAGAAGAGGTAGATATCCGAGCGCACACGGCGGTAGTAGGGCACGAGACGGTCTATCATCGTCTTGAGCTGGGCGGACATCGTGTAGAAGTATACGGGTGTCGCGAGCGCGATGACGTCCGCGGCGAGTATCTTCTCCGCGAGCGCCGCCATGTCGTCGCCGCGGGCGCATTTGCCGGTCTTCGCGCAGGGGTAGCAGCCCGTGCAGTAGCCTATTTTGAGGTCACGCAGGCAGACGAGCTCCGCGTCGTGGCCCGCGCTGCGCGCGCCCTCGAGGAAACGCTCTGCGAGCTTTTCGGAATTGCCGCCCTTTCGCGGCGTGGAAGAGATGACGAGGACTTTTTTCATGCTTTATCGCTCCTTATCTGCCGCGGCGAGCCTTTTTTCGAGCTCGTCCGCGTCGTATTCGACGTCGTATGACCATTTACGCGCTGTTTCCGCAAGAGCCGCGAGGCTCCCGTCGGTCTTCTCCCACTCTGCCGTGACCTCGCGGAACGCGCTTTCTATAAAGGCAAGCCGCGCCTCGAGCCGCCCGTCGTAGAGTGCGTCGGGCAGGTGCCGCCACAGGAGGTATTCGAGCAGCCGCGCGCGCGGGCCCGTCTCGCTGATGGCGTCCATGAGGGAGGCGCGCAGGTCCGTGAGCCACGCCTCGTCCCCGGGGATATCCCCGTCCGCGCCGTCGTCCTCGAGGACGAGCTCGCGCATCGGGGCCTCCCGCGAGAGGATGAGCCGCGCCGCCTCCTCGCAGACGAGGCCGAGCCCCATCTCCACCCTGTCCGTCCAGAAGCTGCGGAAGCGCGGGTGGTCGCGGCAGGTCTGGCAGAGTATGCCCTCGCCGGAGCGCAGTATCAGCCGGCAGAGCCCGCCGGAGTTCAGGAAGGGACAGCGCCCGTCCTCCGTGAGGCGTATGTGCGGCGTTTCGCCGTATTCGATGTGCTGCTCGATTTCGGCGTCGCCGCGCCAGCGCGCGAGGGAGTCGGCGTCCGCCTCTATCTCCCAGCCGGCACAGCAGGTATGTCTGCACGCGCCCGCGATGCAGCGGAAGCGCGCGTAATAGTCGGGTACGACTGTCTTCACGGCGTTCACCGTCCCAGAAGGTCTTTTTATCCATTATACCGCCGCCGCGCCCCTGCCGCAACGGCGATTTTCCGCGTTGCAACGGAGCGCAGCGCGAGGTATAATAGCCGCGTATCCCTTTTTGAATCATCGGGAGGGTGTCGTAATGAGAAAGAGAATATTCGAGATAATAGAAAAGGCGAACGACAGCGACGTCCTGAGTACTGTATACGACTTCACGATGATAGTCCTCATCGTGCTGAGCCTCGTGCCGCTCGCGTTCAAGACGGAGACGAGGTTCTTCACCGTGCTCGACAAGGTGACGGTCGCCATCTTCATCGTGGACTATATCCTCCGCCTTGCGACGGCGGACTACAAGTTCGGCAAGCCGGGGATAAAGAGCTTCCTGCGCTATCCGGTGTCGTTCATGGCGATAATAGACCTCATATCCATCCTGCCGTCCCTGCTCGTCATAAACAGCGGACTCAAGGTCCTGCGCGTCCTGCGCATGGCGCGCGCGATGCGTGTGTTCCGCGTGTTCAAGGCCCTGCGGTACTCCAAGGTCTTCGTCATCCTCGGCAACGTCGTGAAAAACGCGAAGAGCTCGCTGATAGCCGTGTGCGCGCTTGCTGGCGCGTACATAGTCATCTCCGCGCTCATAATCTTCAACGTCGAGCCCGATTCGTTCAATACGTTCTTCGACGCCGTCTACTGGGCGACCGTCAGCCTCACGACCGTCGGCTACGGCGACATCTACCCGGTCTCGACGCTCGGGCGCATAATAACGATGATCTCGTCCATCTTCGGCATAGCGATAGTCGCGCTCCCCTCCGGCATCATCACCGCGGGCTATATGCGCGAGCTCCGCAACGTCACGGGCGCGGAGGGCGAGTCCGAGATAGAGAAGCGCTACCTCGACGACGATTGAAAGCTTGACCCGGCACGCACTCGGCGGGTATACTATGAGTCAGAAAATAATAAACCGATTGGAGAAATGATAAATGAAAATTGCTGTGACTTACGATAACGGCGCGATATTCCAGCACTTCGGCAGGACCGAGACCTTCAAGGTCTACAACGTGGAGGACGGCGCGGTCGTCTCCTCCGAGCTGCTTGCGACCAACGGCACCGGCCACGAGGCGCTCGCGGGCTTCCTCGCGGAAAACGGCGTCATGGCCGTAATATGCGGCGGGCTCGGCGAGGGCGCCGAGGCGGCGCTCTTCGAGGCGGGCATCGACGTCATCTCCGGCGCCGAGGGCGATGCCGACGAGGCCGTTGCGGCCCTGCTGCGCGGCGAGCTCGAGACCTGCGGCTGCAACTGCGACCATCACCATGATGAGGAAGAGGGCTGCGGCGGTCACTGCGGCGGCGGCTGCGGAGGCTGCGGCGGGTGCCATTCCTCCCTGCCTCCCATCGAGGGCCCGAACGTCGGAAAGAACGTCAGGGTGCATTACAGAGGCACGCTCAACGACGGCACGCAGTTCGATTCCTCTTATGACCGCGGCGAGCCGCTCGCGTTCATCTGCGGCGCGGGCATGATGATAAGGGGCTTCGACGAGGCCGTCGCGAAGATGGAGCCGGGCCAGACCGTCGACGTGCACCTCATGCCGGAGGAGGCCTACGGCTATCCCGATCCCAACGCGATATTCACGCTGGACCTCGCGGAGCTTCCGGGCGCGGAGGACGTCAAGGTCGGCGAGCGCGTCGCGCTCTATGACAGCACCGGCCGTCCCATCCCCGTGACCTGCACCGCGCGCGACGATACGACCATCACCTTCGACGCCAACAGCGAGATGGCGGGCAAGGAGCTGAACTTCCGCATCGAGCTCCTCGAGGTGAACTGAAGATCATATACCGACCACCACGACCCGCCGGCCCTCCCGGCGGGTCTCGTCGTATCTGCGGACCCAAAGCCCCCCCTTGCATCCTCAATGGGAGCCTATGGTGCGGAAAAATCAAAGGCCCCCTTGTGTAAAGGGGGCTCCGCCGCAGGCGGGGGGGGATTGATTTGAAGATCGGAAAGACAGCGTCGTAGGGGAGGGGCTTGCCCCTCCCGCGTGCTCCGCACGGCGTTCCCGTTTGCAGAGTCGGTGCCGATCCCCGTAGGGGAGGGGCTCGCCCCTCCCGTGAGCTCCGCACGGCGTTCCAGTTTGCAGGGCCGGGGGTCAGTTCCCGGAGGGGAGGGGCTTGCCCCTCCCGCGTGCTCCGGCCGGTTTTCGGGAGGGGCAAGCCCCTCCCCTACTGCAAGACTTGCCTCTTCAAAGGGAGCCTATGGGGTGCGCCGAAGCCTCCCCTTGTGCGCGGGGGGCCGTTTTTTATGTTTTTTTGCCGGAAAATAAAAATTTTTTTCCTCTCCGGGAGGCACCGGAGAGGGCCCGGCACCGCCTCCGCCGCCGTGTCCGACGTCCACAATATGTGCCGCGGGGCTCGGCGTCTCACCACAACATTCATAAGACCTGCATAATATACATTGAATCTATGCAGTCCCCGGCCCTTCACGGATGTCCGGATTTTTGTGAAAAACAGCCATTCGTGCTCAACGAAAGATTAAATTTGTTGTCATTTTGCTGTTGACAAATGCGAAAAAGCATGATAAAAGGAAAATGTTCACAAAAAAATATCGTTTTGGGCAAAGCATCCGAAAGGGTGTGACGCAAAGCTATAGGGCCTGTAAAATGGCAGCCAGCTGCCGTGTCCGGCGTACCGGAAATTTTTATCCTCATTTCATGCATATGAGCGCATAACGTGTATGCACTTTGTGCGTATGGAATGGCTTTGCGATGCTTTTCAGAGCTGCCCGAAGATATCGGGCAGCTTTTTTTGTTATCCGGAGGTTTTCTTCTTGCTGATACTGATGGTCAGGATCCTGTGCGGCGCGGTGCTCGGACTCGGCTGTGCCTTCGCGGCGCTCGCGTGGGTCAGAGAGCTCTTCCGCAAAAGAGAACTTGAATACGACCTCACGCACAAGGCCGAATGGCTCACGGCGCTCGCCGCCGCGGTGCTCGGCGGTGCCTGCGCGGGGGTGACGGCGGAGATACCCGCCGCCGTCTGCGGGGTACTGCTCCTCCTCGTCTGCGTGACGGTCGCCGTCGCAGACTGGAAGCACCGCATCATCCCCAATCCCGCGGTCATCGCGGTATTCGTCCTGAAGCTCGCGTTCGGCATCCCCGCCCTGTGCGGAGTGCCGGGCTTCCCGGAATTCAAGATATGGCAGTCCCTCATAGGGCTCGCGGTCTGCACGGTGCTGTTCCTGCTGCCGGGGCTCTTCGGAAAGAAGGTCGGCGCGGGCGACGTGAAGCTCGCCGCCGCCGCGGGCTTCTTCCTCGGGATATACGGAGCGCTCCTCGCCGTCGTCATCATGGGAGTCTCGGTGCTCCTCTTCTCGATAGCCCAGCGCAGGGTCCCCGTAATGGCGTTCCTCAGATCGTTCATCCCGATGGGCCCGTTCATCGCGTTCGGACTGTTCGCCGCGTACGCGGCGGCGCCGTACGTCTTCATCATCTGACAGCTAAAAAATCAAAATAAAAATAAATCTGGAAAAGGAGAAAAGAAAATGAAGAACTTTTTTAAGGACGAAAACGGACAGGGCATGGTTGAGTACGGCCTGATCATCGCGCTCGTGGCCATCGTTGTCATAGCCGCGCTGGCCCTCCTCGGACCGAAGATCAAGGGCATCTTCACCAGCGTAAACGACGAGATCGACGGCGCTCTCGCGGGAGACGGCGAAGCAGTCGTATCCTGAGCGGAGGCTCACGCATAAAAGCGGACGCATACAGCGGGGCGAGTTTCATGCTTGCCCCGCATTCCCCTTTACAAGAGGGTAAGGAGGGTAACGTGAAAAGACCTGTAAAAAAACTTTTTCACAAACGGGAGAACGGCCAGTCGGCGGTCGAATTCGCGCTGGTGCTCCCCATACTGCTGATACTCCTGTGCGGCATCATAGATTTCGGATGGGTGTATTACAACCAGATAACGCTCAATAACGCCGCCCGCGAGGGCGCGCGATACGCTGTCATCCACTACGATCCCGCCATCGACTGGAAGGAGCAGGCGGAGTCGAGAATGATATCCGGCATGGTCGGCGTCCGAAGCGCGACCGCCATCGTCTCCGACCCCGTGGAGCAGCAGATAACCGCCACCGTGACAGCGGACGCAAAGCTCCTGACGGGCTTTACCTCGACGATACTCGGCAAGCGTTCCGTGACGCTGCACGCGGCGTGTACCATGAGACTCGAAAATTAGCGCGCCCTGCGCTGACTATATACGTGAGGTTTGACGTATGAAGAAGATCAAGATAATCGCCGTCATCGCGGCCGTCGTCGTGGCGCTCGGCGTATTCCTGTTCCTGCGGGAGCTCTCCAAGCCGCAGATCATCCCGCACACGACCATCGTCGTCGCGGCCGTGAACATCCCGGAGAACACGCAGATAACCGAAGATATGCTCACGACGTACGATATGCCGACCGAGGCCATGCGCGCGAGCTACATCCGCGACGCGGACAGCGCCGTCGGCATGGTAACGTCCGGCGCGATATACGCCGGCGAGCCGGTAGTGACGAACCGCCTCGAGCGCGTCGGCGTCGACGAGAGCAAGACCCTCGCCTACAAGGTCGAGGACGGCATGCGCGCCGTCACCATAGCCGTCAACGCGACGACCGGCCTCTCCAACATGATAAAGCCGGGCAACCGCGCCGACATCATCATGAACTACACCTTCGAGCGCGAGGTCGAGCGCGAGGAGCCGGCGGAGGACGGGGAGGACAAGGAGCCCGAGACGGAGAAGGTCCAGGCCTCGCGCTTTCTCGTACAGAACGTGCCCGTGCTCGCGGTCGGCTCCGTCCTTTCCAAGGACGGCACCGCCGAATACGCGACCGTGACCTTCCAGGTGACGCCCGAGGAGGCCCTGGAGATAAGCTTCGCCGAATTCACGAGCTCCCTGCGCGTGATACTGCGCTCGCCGCTCGACGAGAAGCTCGTCGGCGAGACGGAGATGGAGCTCGACGTCCTGCGCGGCGAGGGAGAGGAGGCGACCGCTCCGTGATAGAGATAATGCTCGTATCGAGGCAGGAGGCGGTCCTCGACCTGCTCCGGCGCAATATCGCGCCCGACGCGGAGCTTGAAATAGCCGCCGAGGCGGCGGGAGGCGACGCGGCGCTCGAAAAGGTCGAGGCGGCCTCGCCCGACGTACTGATAATCAACTCCGGCGGCCCGGACAGCGACACGCTGAGCCTCGCCGAACGCATCATAATGCACCGTCCGCGCACATTCGTCATACTGCTCGTGCCGGAGATAACCGTGGAGGCCCTGCAGAGCGCCAACGCCGCGGGCTGTCACAACGTGCTGCCGCTGGCGACCGACGGCAGGGAGCTCTGCGCCTGCATCCACCGAGTCTACAACGCCGAAAACGGGCGCATCGGCGCGCTCGACTCCAACGAGCGCGTGACGTGGGCCTCGAAGGTGCTGACGGTGTTCGGCGCCAAGGGCGGCCTCGGCAAGACGACGATAGCGACGAACCTCGCCATCAAGCTCTCCGAGGGCAACAAGAAGGTCGCGGTCGTTGACCTCGACCTGCAATTCGGCGACGTGCACATCTTCCTCGACCTCGATCCGAAGGAGACCATCGCCGACCTGATGACCGACCTCGCCAATCCGTCCATAGACTCCATACGCTCATACATGAACGTTCATTCGAGCGGGGTGCAGGTGCTGTGCGCGCCGAAGAGCCCGGAGTACGCGGACCTCATCTCCGGCGAGAGGATACAGCGCCTGCTGAACATCCTGCGCGCCAACTACGACTACGTCATCGTCGACACGGGCCCGAACTTCTCCGATGCGACGCTCGCCGCGCTCGAGGCGTCGACGAGCATACTGTTCGTGACGGGGCTCGACGTGTCCATCCTGAAAAATTCGAAGGTGGCGCTGAACATCCTCGACTCGCTCGGCTTCAAGAAGAAGGTCCGCGTGATAATAAACCGCGCCGTCGAGATAAGCTCCATCACCATCGACGACGTGCAGCGCATAGTCGACGCGCCGATCCTCATGCGCATCCCGAGCGACTACATGACCGCCGTCGCCGCGCTCAATCAGGGGCAGCCCTTCGTGCAGGCGATGCCGAAGGCGAAGCTGAGCCACGCGGTATCGGACCTCGCCGCGAAGATAACCGGCGGGGAGGACGGGCTCATGTCCGTCAAGGAGCAGCGCGCGCAGATGAGGAAGTACCGCACGAAGGACAAGGCGGAAAAAAAGAAAAAACGCTGAAAGGAGGAAGATGACCTATGAGTCTGATGGAACGGCTGGAGCGCCAGAAAAGCATGAATCCGCGTGTATCCGCCGAGCAGCCGGAGCAGAGGACGCATACCGCTGCGCTCGCGTCCCTCATGGACGACTACACCGACCTGAAGACGAAAATGCACAGCGAGATCATCGACCTCATAAACCATGACACGCCCGAGATGAAGGAGGACAGTCCCGACAAGGAGGCCTTCATCCGCAGCGCGATAGAATCCGTCGTCGCCGTCCGCGGCGAGGACATCCCGCGTTCCGAGCGCGCGAAGATAGTCTCGGAGCTTTACAGCGACATCGTCGGTCTCGGCCCGATAGACCCGCTCCTCGCCGACCCCGACATAACCGAGATAATGGTCAACGGCCCCTCGCACGTGTACGTCGAGATGCGCGGGCAGATCCACCTCACCGAGGTGAAGTTCCGCGACGACGCGCACGTCATGAACGTCATAAACCGCATCGTATCCTCCGTCGGGCGCAGGATAGACGAGTCGAGCCCCATGGTGGACGCCCGCCTTGCCGACGGCTCGCGCGTAAACGCCATCATCCCGCCCTGCTCGCTCACGGGCCCGACGATAACGATACGCAAGTTCTCCAAGACGCCGCTGACTGCGGCGGACCTCATGCGCTTCGGCTCTTTTTCGCCGCAGATGGTGTCCTTCCTCGAGGCGTGCGTGCGCGGCAGGCTGAACATCATCGTCTCCGGCGGTACCGGCAGCGGCAAAACGACTCTCCTCAGCGTCCTGTCGGATTACATCCCCGAGAACGAGCGCATCGTGACGATAGAGGACGCGGCGGAGCTCCAGCTCCGTCAGCAGCACGTCATCACGCTCGAGAGCAAGCCCGCGAACGTCGAGGGCACGGGCGCGATAACGATACGCGACCTCGTGCGAAACGCCCTGCGTATGAGGCCGGACAGGATAGTCGTCGGCGAGGTGCGTTCGGGCGAGACGCTCGATATGCTCCAGGCGATGAACACCGGCCACGACGGCTCCCTTACGACTGCGCACGCCAACTCCCCGCGCGACCTGATGTCGCGTCTTGAAACGATGGTGCTGATGAGCGGCATAGAGATCCCCGTCAAGGCCATACGCGAGCAGATATCCTCCGCGCTCGACCTCGTAGTACACGAGGCGCGTCTGCGCGACGGCTCGAGAAAGGTCGTCAGCATCTCCGAGGTCGTCGGAATGGAGGGCGACACGATAACCCTGCAGGATATTTTCGTCTACCACCCCTCCGGCTACGGACCGGACGGCGCGCGCGGCGCCTTCGCGGCGACGGGAGTGCGCCCCGGCTTCCTCGAAAAGATGCAGGACAACGGCATAGCCGTAAATGAGGACTGGTTCAGGAGCTGAAAAGATGCTGATTGTAGTCATAGCCCTCGCGGCGGCGCTCACGGTCTACTTCGCTCTCGTGAGCCTCTTCGGCGACTCCCCGAAGGAGCGCGTGCGCAGGAGGCTCGGGCGCATAGCGGAGAAGCAGGAGCTCGAGCACGTCCACGAGACGGTGCTGAAAGAAAAGAAAATAAAGCGCAGGACGACGCGGCGCGCCCAGCTCATCAGCCGCCGGTTCGAGGACAACCTCGCCATGTCGGGCATACAGCTCTCGGCGCGCGAATACATCCTGCTCTGGATAGGCCTGACGATCCTCCCCGGCCTCATCGCGCTGATATTCGGGCTCAAGCCCCTCGCCGTCATCGGGATATGCATAATCGGCTTCGCCATCCCGCCCTTCTGGGTCAGCAAGGCCAGAGCCAAGCGCCAGCAGCTCTTCAATAAGCAGCTCGGCGAGTCGCTGACGATAATGAGCAACTGCATGCGCTCGGGCTATTCGTTCCAGCAGGCGATGGGCTCCATCGCAAAGGAGATGTCGCCGCCCATATCGACGGAATTTGCCCGCGTCGTGCGCGAGATAAACTACGGGAGCACGCTCGAGCAGGCGCTCGGCAACATGACGGCGCGCGTCAAGAACAAGGACCTGTCGCTGCTCGTCTCCGCGGTCATAACCTCCTCGCAGGTGGGCGCGAACCTCTCCGAGATGCTCGATACCATCGCCGAGACGGTGCAGGACCGCATAAAGCTGCGCGAGGACGTGCGCGTCGCCTCCTCGCAGGGCAGGATGTCCGGGATAATCATCGGCCTCCTCCCCGTGGCGGTCATACTTTTCCTCATGATAATAAACCCGACGTACTTCACGGACTTCGCCTCCGAGTCGGCGGGACGCATAATGCTCGTCATCTCGGCGGTTCTGGAGATAACGGGCTTCGTGGTCATCAACAGGATGGTCGATATACGGTACTGACGGAAGGGAGTGAAGCTGATGGCGATCCTGACTGCGGCGGCAGCGGCCGTACTGTTCTTCTGCATTATAGTGATGTGCTTCGGGCGCGGCGCCGAGAAGCAGGACGCCGTCAGAAAGCGCCTGCGCGGCCTCAGCCGGGAGGAAAAAAACAGCGTGCGTGACGAGGAGCAGCCCTTCGCCGAGCGCGTCCTGCGCCCGATGATACAAAAGCTCGTCGGGCTCCTCTCCAACGTCATCCCCATGCGCCGGAATTCAGGCCGCGAGCGAACGAGAAAGATGCTCCAGCAGGCGGGGTGGACCATCTCCGCCGAGGAGTATACGGTATTGCAGATGATAATCATGGCGGTGTGCGGGGTCGTCGGCCTCGTTGCCGGCATCATATTGAAGAAGGATGCGTTCAGGGTCATCCTGATGACGCTCATCGGGATGTTCGCGGCGTACGCCGTGATGCGCTATTTCTGCTCCGCGACGGTGACCAAGCGCAAGGCCGCCATGGAAAAGCAGCTCCCGGACCTTCTTGACCTTCTGAGCATAAGCGTCGCCGCGGGCCTCGGCTTCGAGCGCGCCATGAGCCACGTCATCGAGACGATGGACGGGCCGATAATAGACGAATTCGCGGTGACGTACCGCGAGATGAGCATGGGCCGCTCCCGCAGGGAGGCGCTCACCCTGCTCGGCGAGCGGTGCGGCATAGAGGACCTCTCCTCGGTCACGAGCGCGCTCGTGCAGGCGGGCCAGCTCGGCATCCCCATAGGCAACGTTTTGCAGTCGCAGGCGGGGGCGATACGCCGCTCGAGGCGAAGCAAGGTGCAGGAAAAGGCGGCGAAGGTATCCACGAAGATACTGCTCCCCATGATAGGGCTCATCTTCCCCGTCCTGCTCATCGTCCTGCTCGGCCCCTCGGCGATACAGATAGTGGAGTCGTTCGGATGAGAAAGACTTTCGACGTGTTCGCGGGCGGAGAGCTCCTCGCCTCGCCCGTATATATCGCGGACAGCTTCGGCAGCCGCTTCCGCGGACTCATGCTCCGCCGCTCCCTCGCGCCCGGCGAGGGCCTTCTGCTGAAAAAGTGTCCGTCCATCCACTGCTTCTTCATGCGCTTTACGATAGACGCCGTCTATCTCGACCGCGACATGACCGTCGTCGGGACGGAGACGGTGAAGCCGTGGCGCGTGGGAGGCAGCTTCCGCGGCGCGCGGCACGTGCTCGAGGTCGCGGAGGGCGCGGCGCACCTTGTCCGCGCGGGAATGAAGCTTGAAGTTAAGGAGAGTGCAAGCGATGAGTGATGATTTTGTCGGTATGCTCCGTGAAAAGGCGGAGGAGGGCGACCTCGACAGTATACTGAAGCCCTCCCTCGGCGGCTACACGAAGAAGTCCGTCAAGGAGTACCTGTCGTTTTTCAAAAAGCAGCAGCAGAGCCTGCGCTCCGCCTGCGACGAGGCGGTGTCGCGCCTGCAAGCTGAGCGCGACGCGGCTCAGGCCGAGCGGGATTCTCTCCGCGCCGAGCTGGAGGAGGCCGAGCGCACTCACGCCGAGGAGCTCGGGGAGCAGACGAAGGCCCTCGAGGCCGAGCTCGCCCTGCTCGAATCGGACATGGACGAGGCTCTCGTCCGCATCGAGGAGGACGCGGCGAAGATAGCGCGCCTCGAGGCGGAGCTCGAGACCGAGAAGCAGCGCAGCGAGCAGCTCCGTCAGGAGACCGACACCGTGCGCATCCGGCTCGACAGCGCCGGGAGCCGCGCTTCGGAGCTCGACGGGCAGCTTGCCGCCCGTACCGCAGAGCTCGAGGCCATGCGCGAGACGGAGCGGGAGCTCCGCAGGGAGCTCGCCGAGGACAAGACGGTCGAGTTTCGCGACAGGATACAGCAGCTCATGAACGACGCCTCGCTTTTGCGCGACGAGATAGGCATACGCGACCGCGAGCTTGAAAACCGCGCCCTGCGCATAGACTCCCTCGCCAAGCAGGAGCAGAGCAATCACGAGGCGGTCGAGGAGCTGCGCCGTCAGCTCGAGAAGCAGTGCGAGCGCAACGAATGGATAGAGAGCGAGAACGACGAGCTCGGAAAACGTCTGCAGGAGCAGATGGAGCAGAGCATCGCCCTCTCACGTGAAAATTCGCATCTGAAAGCGGCGAACAACATTCTTCAGAGGAAGCTCGATACGTCGAGGATGGCAGTTCCGGAGGGAATATGACGAAGCTCCGTGCGTTCCGGAAAAGTGAAGAAGGAGCGGTCGCGGTCATCGTCGCGATAGGGCTGACGGTGCTGCTCGGCTTCGCGGCGCTCGCGGTGGATTTCGGCATGATGGCCTCGTGCCGTGCCTCCATGCAGAACGCGGCGGACGCGGCGGCGCTCGCGGCGGCGGCCGCCGTCGGTGAAAAGCGATACGGGCTCGTCTACCGTACCGCTGCGGACTACTGCGCCGCAAACGGCTATGATCCCGCGGACGGAAAGGTCAATATGGACGCCGTCATCGTCGGAAAGACCGTCACCGTGACGCTGGATCGCGACCTGAAAATGGGCTTTTCCGCCGTCGTGACGGGCAAACGCGTGCGCACCGTGACCGTAAGCGCGACCGCGGAGGCGACGAGCATCTTCGGAAGCTGCCCCTACGCGATGTTCGCCGGCCAGCACATAGACGACGCGGGCTCCGGTATCGAGATAACCGGCAACAACATAGAGATAAACGGCGACATACATTCCAACAGTGATATTTCGATGAAAAACGCGGTGCTCGGCCCCGGCGCGATGGCGACCGCCGTGAACAATACCAATCCCGCCACGAGCGGGTGGAACAGCCACTCCATCGCGCGCGACATGCCGTCCTTCCGCTCGTTCGAGAGCGCGTTTTCCGATATGCCGGAGATCATCGAGTTCCCCGGCGACGTCGTGAAAAACAGTAAGACGGGCTTTCAGGAGCTCATCGACGACGCCGTAGAGGCGTACCGCGACCGGCTCGGGAGCGGCGACGCCTTCCTCGACGAGGGGCTGTATATCCATATCGGAGGCGACCTCACCTTCAACGGCCATAATTCGACGGCCTATCAGGCGTCGTTCCCCATAGTCATCGTCGCCGACGGCGACATCGACCTCAACGGCGCGACCATCAACAGCACGTACGACTTCCCCGTCTCCGTCATGTCGAAGGAGGGGAGCATCACCGTAAACGGCGGCGGCGCCGTCTTTACGGGCATAATCTTCGCCCCGCAGGGCGACGTCACGCTCAACGGCAACCAGGCGGAGTTCATCGGCAGCATAGTCGCGCAGAACATCCGCAAAAACGGCGGCAAGACGACCATCAGCTACATGGAGGAGCTTGACCGCTTCCTGCCGCGCACCAAAGTCCACCTGATCGCATGAATCTTTTCATGGACACCTCTAAATAGCACGGAGCCCCGTACCGAAGTCGGAGGCCAAGCGGTCTTAGGGAGGCAACTCTA
>JAZQQE010000058.1:0-3082 GCA_045628845.1 Oscillospiraceae bacterium | reverse complement strand
GGCACTTGACATGGTGAGCAGCGTTCTAATAGAAGTGATGGGGACGATCGCCGAACAGGAGCGAGCCGCCATCAAGCAGAAACAGGCGGAAGGAATCGCTGCCGCAAGAGAGCAGGGAAAGAAACCCGGACGCCCCGCACTTGAGTTTCCAGCAGACTGGTACAGGGTCTATGACTCATGGAAAGCGGGAGAAATCACCGCAAAAATGGCTATGGAGCTTACCGAAACAAAGAGAACAAGCTTTTACAAGCTCGTTTCTATGATGGAAGAATAACAACAAATTAGGGACACTTTTTCATAAGGACACATTACCGCCGATTTGAACAACGAAAAACGGAGCGGGACACCCCAAGGACACAGAAGCACGAAAAAAGGAGGAGAAGGATTTCTCCCTCTCCTCAAAAGTCTTATTTCAGCTTCTCAAAGTTGCTTGCGTCATGCTTACAGGTAGGACAAATAAAATCTGCAGGAAGCTCCTCGCCATCGTAGATGTATCCGCACACCTTGCACACCCAGCCACTCTTCTTTGCCTGCGGCTTTGGCTTGACGTTCTGCTGATAGTAAGTATAGGTCATGGTGTCCGCATTGCTGATGGCTTTGGCTTCGGTCACTTCGCAAAGGAACATGGTATGACTGCCCAGATCAACCGTCTTTTTGACTTTCAGCGACATGAAAGCATTGATATATTGCGGCAAAACGATTAAACCGTTTGCACTGCGTGGCGCAGTTTCAACACAATCTGTAAATTTATCCACATTGCGTCCACTCTGGAAGCCATACTGCTTGAATACGCTGAACGGTGCTTCCACACACAGACAGTTGACGTTCAGAATACCGCTCTTCGTCACGACTTCGTTGGTATAATTCGCCTTGTTGATGCAGACCGACACGCACAGCGGATTGTCCGCCACCTGCCCGACAGAATTGACGATGCATCCGGTGTCCTTCGTTCCATCGTGGGTGCTGATTACATACAGACCATAACCGATGCGGAACAATGCCGTTTTGTCAACCTCCGCTTCGGTAACATTGGCAGCTTTCGCCTCTGCCCTTTCGGGCGCAGATAACTCTGCCTCAGCGAAAGTAGCGCTCCAGCAGTCCCTTGAACGCCTTGCCGTGACGGGCTTCGTCACGGGCCA
Organism: Oscillospiraceae bacterium; assembly: GCA_045628845.1. GTDB lineage: Bacteria > Bacillota > Clostridia > Oscillospirales > Oscillospiraceae > RGIG7949. The sequence continues at coordinate 1,943 of JAZQQE010000058.1, read as the reverse complement.
TCTCATGGACGGTATCGTGGATGGCATCGAGGTTGAGAGCTTTCGCACGCTTGGCAAGGTCAGTCTTGCCGGCGGGGGCGCCGTTTTCGGCTTCAACGCGCATTTCGAGGTTCTTCTTGGTGGAGTCGGTCACGACTTCGCCGAGGAGCTCGGCAAACTTCGCGGCGTGCTCGGCTTCTTCGTAAGCGGCCTTTTCCCAGTAAAGAGCTATCTCGGGATAGCCCTCTCTCGCGGCGACGCGGCCCATGGCCAGATACATGCCGACCTCGCTGCACTCGCCCTGGAAGTTGGCGCGGAGATCGTTGATGATGTCCTCGGGGACACCGGCGGCGACGCCGACAACGTGCTCGGCGGCCCAGACGGTATCGTCAGCCTGCGCATTGAACTTGGAAGCGGGTGCCTTGCAGACGGGGCACTCGGCAGGCGGATTCTCGCCCTCATAAACGTAACCGCAGACGCTGCAAACATACTTTTTCATGATATATCCTCCTGATTATTTCTCGGTCGTTTCCGACTCGGTATTCACACAATCGCGGCAGAGACCTCTGAAAACGAGCTCGTGGGAACGTATCTGCATACCGGAGAGAGACTCGGCGGCCCCGTTCAGCCCCGGCGGGTCGGAGGCGGGGTCGATGTCGATGACCGCGCCGCACCTGTCACAGATAAAATGCGGATGCGGAGCAGTGTTCGCGTCATAACGCTCCTGCCCGTCCACGACAGCGACGCAGACCGCGTTCCCCTCGCGGCGGAAGCGCGCGACGTTGCGGTATACCGTATTGAGCGAAAGATTCGGATACTGCGCGCGCAGACGCGCGAACAGCGTCTCTGCCGAAGGATGCTCCTTCGTCTCCGCGAGCGCGGCGTAGACCGCTCCGCCTTTCCTGTCATACTTCGACGTACTCACTCGTTTTCTCCTTAACGATATTGATAATCATTACTCTAAAATATTATATAACACGTATTTTCGCTTTTGTAAAGGGGTTTTTCAGCTTTTTGCGGCTCTTTTCGGGCATATGGCGCGTGCCGCACGCGGTTCACACTTGCAATATCGGGAAAAAATAAGTATAATGATTGAAATTCAGGAACGCACCCATTACGAAAGGGGTATCGTTATATGACGCAGAATTACAATGAATTCGGTCGTGTCAGCATTTCCAACGACGTTTACACGAACCTTGCGGGCGCGGCGACTATGAACTGCTTCGGCGTCCGCGGCATGGCCATGCGCGGTGTGAGCGACGGGCTCGTCCATCTTCTCAAGCGCGAGGTCATGGGCAAGGGCATCCATGTCGATTTCAACGAAGACGGTTCCATCAACATCGAGATACACATCATCGTCAAGACCGGCGTGAATATCCCGGTCATCTGCAGCTCCATCATCCGCGAGGTCGCCTACAAGGTCCGCCTCGATACCGGCGTGGAGATACGTTCCGTCGACGTTTTCGTCGATTCGATAATGCCCGACTGAGCAGTACGAACCTGCCTGACGCGGGCGAGCTTCTTGTGAGGTTCCTCTTATGAAAGATAGACTTGACGGTCTGACCTTTAAGGAAATGGTCATCGCCGCATCCGTGCGGATCGAAGAGAACCAGCAGACCATAAACGAACTCAACGTTTTCCCCGTTCCCGACGGTGATACCGGTACGAACATGTCGCTCACCATGCTCAACGCGCGCCGCGAGCTCTCTTCCCGCTCGCCCGCGACGCTCGGCGATGCCTGCGACGTGACCGCCTCCGCCCTGCTCCGCGGTGCGCGCGGAAACTCCGGCGTCATCCTCTCCCTCCTCTTCCGCGGCTTTGCCCGTGCGATGAAGGACAAGCGTGACGCTAACGCCACCGAAGTTGCCGCCGCGCTCGGTGTAGGCGTCTCCGCGGCGTACAAAGCCGTCATGAAGCCCACGGAGGGCACTATTCACACCGTCTCGCGCCTCGCTTCCGCCGCG
>JAZQQE010000057.1:0-30055 GCA_045628845.1 Oscillospiraceae bacterium | reverse complement strand
CCTGCCGCGGCGTGAATGGCGCCGTCAACGCCGCCGCCTCCGAGCAGGGAGTTTTTCGCGGCGTTCACTATGGCGTCGCATTTGATCTTCGTTATATCCTGACGGATGATCTCAAGCGGCATTCCGGCACCTCCTTATTGTTTGTATTATACAGCTTGCTCTCGGCGTGTTCAATAGCGGTCAGCCGCGCTCCTTGAAATCAGCCTCGATCTTTTTCTTCCACGAGGGGGAGACGCATCTTTTCGCGCGAACGTCGGATATGGTCGAGCAAAGTACTTTGAAATTGAGAGCCATGCCTTCAGCGTCACATTTATAGTCGACCGCGTGGTCAGCCGAGATGCCGAAGCGTTCCGCGGAGGCTACGGCGTCAATGTTAGCTCCGAGGAAGAGGAATTCCCATCCATTCCGGGACTTCTTTTCTTCTATGAGCTTTTTGACCTTTTCCGCGTTGTAGTGCTTGCTCGCGTTTTCCATGCCGTCGGTCGTGATGACGAAAAGCGTCTGACCGGGTACGTCCTCGGGACGGGCGTATTTGTGTATCTCGGAGATGTGGCGAATAGCGGAGCCCACCGCATCATAGAGCGCCGTGCAGCTGCCGACGAAGTATTCCTCCTCCGTCATGGGCGCGACCATTTCAAGCAGAAGCCTGTCGTGCAGTATCTGCGACTCACTGTCAAACAGGACCGTCGTGACGAAGACCTTTCCGGGCGTCTTCTTTTGCTTTTCGAGCATGGCGTTGAATCCGCCTATGGTGTCTTTTTCGAGCCCTGACATGGAGCCGCTCCTGTCGAGTATGAATACGAGTTCTGTGATGTCGTTTTTCATTGAATATCCCTCCGTAAGTTATTTTGTGATCTGATGATACGTCGGAGGGAGAGCGAAAAGGTCGCTTGTGAAGCGACATTTTCGCATTTCATTACACATTCTGCGACGGAAATATCTCATTAACTTCTCCGTACAAGAAACATTTACAAAATTGTGCAGATTGCCTATTGCAAGTCACGGAAGAAAATGGTAATATTTGGACACAAACAGAGAAAAAATAACAAAGATATGGAAATAATAGTTGCCGTTTCTTACTAAATGCTGTATTGTATAACCGGGCTCGCTTATTGCGTAATGCCGCATTGAGTACTGAATCATTCTGAACGGAGGAACTCAATTGCAGGAAAATATTACGGTCATAATCGCCGACGCAGGAGACGATTACAGAAAGATCTTCACGGACAGACTTCGCCGTGAAGAGGGGATAGAGCTTGCCGGAATCGCATCCGACGGCGCCGAGGCTCTCGCGCTCGTCGCGGAGAACGCTCCCGACGTGCTCATTACCGACGTCGTTTTGCCGAAAAAGGACGGGCTCTCCCTTATAAAGAGCGTGTCCGGCCTTTCGAAGCCGCCCGCCGTTATAGTCGTCTCGTCCTTCATGACGGATAACGTAGTCGCTGAGGCCGCCGCGCTCGGAGCGTACTATTTCATTCCAAAGCCGTGCGATCCGGAGGAGCTTTTTGCGAGAGTGCGCAGAGTCGGTAAGAGCCAGCCCGTTCCCTCCGCCGCAGTAGCGCTCACAAAGCAGCAGAAACCTGAGCAGAGCCTCGAGAACATGGTCACGGAGATAATCCATGAGATAGGCGTTCCCGCGCATATCAAGGGCTACCAGTACCTCCGTGAATCCATTATGCTGACAGTTAAGGATATGGAGCTAATGAATGCCGTGACAAAGGCATTATATCCGATGGTCGCAAAGAAGTTTTCCACCACGGCGAGCAGAGTCGAGCGTGCTATCAGGCACGCCATCGAGGTCGCATGGGACAGGGGAGATATCGAGGTACTGCAGAGGTACTTCGGCTATACCGTCTCCAATTCCAAGGGCAAGCCGACGAATTCGGAGTTCATCGCTCTGATAGCTGACCGCCTGAGTCTTGGCATCAAAGAGAACAGATAAGTTTTTGTTTAATATAAAAGCCGTGTTGAAAAACACGGCTTTTTGCTTTTCTATTCGATTATCTCGGCTCCTCCGAGGACTTCGCCGTTCAGATAAAACGCCGCTGTCTGCCCTGGCGCAGGCTTCCTCGTCGACTTGTCATATTTCACGATAAGGCCCGTACCGTTAGCGCAGACCGTCGCGGGAGCAAGCACCTTCGCGTGCCGCACCCTGACCTCGCAGCGAAGCGGAAGCTCAGGCTTTTCCACTATCCAGTGCGGAGCCCACGTGGTGAAGGACTCCGTCATCAGCCCCGATTCGTCAGTAAGCAGGACCGTATTTTTCTCCGGATCTATTTTGGAAACGTACAGCCGCCCGCCGGAGGATACTCCGAGGCCGCGACGCTGACCTACCGTGTAGTGGTGTATGCCGAGGTGACGTCCGAGTACGCTGCCTTCCGCGTCGACAAAGCTGCCTCCGGGAAGTCTGCCGCAGTTTTTCTCGATATAGCCCGCGTAATCGCCGTCGGGAACGAAGCAGATCTCCATGCTGTCAGGTCTCTTCGACGAGGAAAGGGAAGCTTCGGCGGCTAGACGACGCGAATCCGTTTTTTCAAGGCTGCCGAGCGGCAGTATCAGGCGGGACAGTACGTCCTGACCGAGCATGCAGAGCATATACGACTGGTCGTTCGAGGAATTCGCGGCAAGCAGTCTGTAAAAGCTTCCGCGCTTTTCGACACGGGCGTAGTGCCCGGTAGCGATACGCTCCGCACCGAGCCTGTCTGCGGCGGCGAGCAGAGCAGGGAATTTGACGAGCGGATTGCAGATGATGCAGGGATTCGGGGTCCTGCCGGAGACGTATGCGTCTATAAATGGGCGGCATACGAGCTCGTCGAGCTCGGAGCGCACGTCGATCTTTTCAAGCGGGATACCGAGTTCCTTCGAAGTCTGCACCGCGGCCTCATCCGATCCGCCGATGTTGAGGAAGACTCCGGTGAGTTCGTGCCCCTCCTGAAGCAGAAGACGTGCGGCGAGGGCGGAATCCACTCCGCCGGAAAGGCCGATGACGGTCTTCACTTTGCCGTGCCCCTTTCAAGATAGATGATAAGTGCCGTAAGGTCTGCCGGGCTTATGCCGGAGATGCGCGCCGCCTGACCAAAGCTCACGGGCCGTATCTGCGTCAGCTTCATCCTCGCCTCGGTGCGAAGGCCGAGTATGTTCATGTAATCAATATCTTCGGGCAGAAGGCGGGATTCCATGCGCTTGAAGTCCTCCGCCTGCTTCGCCTGGCGCTTGATGTAGCCCTCGTATTTGAGCATTATCTCCGCCTGACGCCATACCGCGGCGGGAAGCTCCGGCCTCTCCGCATCGAACGGCGCGAGCGCTTCGTAATCGAGCTGCGGCCTGCGGATGAGGTCGGCAAGCGATGCCGATGAAGATACGGGCGCGGTCTCTCGTGAAATGAGAAGCCCGTTGAGCGCGTCGGAAGCGGGAAGATAGGTGTGTTCGAGCCTCACACGCTCTTTTTCGACGAGCTCGTATTTTTCCTGAACGCGCGCATACTCGTCGTCGGAAACCAGACCTATCTCGTGCCCTATGCCGGAAAGGCGTATGTCCGCGTTGTCCTGCCTGTGCAGGAGGCGGTATTCGCTCCGGGAGGTCATCATGCGGTAGGGCTCGTTCGTACCCTTCGTAACGAGGTCGTCTATAAGCGCGCCTATGTAGCCCTGCGAGCGGTCGATGATGACGGGAGAAAGCCCTTTTATCTGCCTCGCGGCGTTGACGCCTGCGATGAAGCCCTGCACCGCGGCCTCCTCGTAGCCCGAGGTGCCGTTGAACTGACCTGCGCCGTAGAGCCCGCGTACCTGCTTTGTTTCGAGCGTCGGGCGCAGAGCGAGCGGGTCAATGCAGTCGTACTCTATGGCATAGGCGGGGCGCATCATCTCTGCCTTTTCGAGTCCTGCTATCGTGTGCATGAATTCAAGCTGTACGTCCTCGGGCATCGAAGAAGACAGTCCCTGTATATAGAGCTCCTCTGTGCCGAGACCCATGGGCTCGATGAAAAGCTGATGGCGCGTCTTTGAAGCGAAACGTACGACTTTGTCCTCTATGGAGGGGCAGTAGCGCGGACCGACCCCCTCGATTACGCCGGAGAAAAGGGGACTGCGGTCGAGATTTGCACGGATTATTTCATGAGTACGCTCATTAGTGTAGGTAAGATAGCATACGGCACGGTTTTCGGGCGTGCCTTCTGTTTTGAAGGAAAAAAATTCGGGATCGTCATCGCCGGGCTGGATCTCCATCTTCGAAAAATCCACGGTACGTCCGTTGATGCGCGGCGGAGTCCCGGTCTTGAAACGCCTTATCGGAAGCCCGAGCTTCGTCAGGCATTCGGTGAGTGCGGTAGCGGCGAACATCCCGTCGGGCCCGCCGGTGCGTGTAACGTCACCGGTGATGGTGCGCCCACCGAGATAGGTGCCGGTCGCGATGACGGCGGCGCGCGCCGCGTAAACGGCTCCGTTTTGCGTGACGACAGCGGAAACGTGCCCGTCCTCGACGCGGATCTCAACGATCTCTGCCTGCTTCAGACGCAGATTTTCCTGGCTTTCGAGCGTGTGCTTCATCAGCTTCTGATATTCGCGTCTGTCTGCCTGCGCGCGCAAGGAATATACCGCGGGGCCCTTGCCTCTGTTGAGCGTGCGGAACTGGATGCAGGCGCGGTCGGCGGCGCACGCCATCTCTCCGCCGAGAGCGTCGAGCTCACGTACGAGATGACCCTTGCCCGTCCCGCCGACGGCGGGATTGCAGGGCATATTGCCGACGGCGTCAAGGTTTATTGTGAAGCACACGGTGTCAAGCCCGAGTCTCGCAGATGCGAGAGCGGCTTCGATACCGGCGTGTCCCGCGCCTATGACGGCAACATCGCAGCTGCCTGCATAAAATTCCATGTCAGTTTACCTCCGGAAAGACGTTCGGCTTTAATAATAATAACCACAGAGGGACCGAATTGCAATAAAAAATAGGGCAGGTCGACGTTAGAAATGAGATTGACAATCCTTACCCTTTGTATATAATTATAATATTATACGCAAGAAACGCAAAGGAGACATCAGGATGGATAATAAACAGAAAACAATGGATAAGATCGTCGCGCTCTGCAAGGGCCGCGGATTCATCTATCCGGGAAGTGAAATATACGGCGGTCTCGCCAACTCCTGGGACTACGGTCCTCTCGGCGTAGAGTTCAAAAACAACGTCAAGCGTGCATGGTGGAAGAAATTCGTGCAGGAGAGTCCGTATAACGTCGGTCTCGACGCAGCCATACTGATGAATAGGGAAGTCTGGGTCGCCTCCGGCCACGTAACGACCTTCATTGATCCTCTTATCGATTGCAAGGCCTGCAAGATGCGTCACCGTGCCGACAAGCTCATCGAGGAATGGCTCAAGGAGAACCCGATGGAGGGCGTCAACGTCGAGGCCATGACCAACGACGACATGGTCGCTTTTATCAGAGAAAATAAAGTACCCTGCCCGGGCTGCGGCAAATGTGATTTCACTGATATCCGCAAGTTCAACCTGATGTTCAAGACCCATCAGGGCGTTACCGAGGATTCCTCCGCCGAGGTCTATCTCCGCCCCGAGACGGCGCAGGGCATATTCGTCAACTTCAAGAACATCCAGCGCACCACGAGACGCAAGATCCCGTTCGGCGTCTGCCAGGTCGGCAAGAGCTTCCGCAACGAGATCACTCCGGGCAACTTCATCTTCCGTATCCGCGAGTTCGAGCAGATGGAGCTCGAATTCTTCTGCGAGCCGGGCACCGACCTCGAGTGGTTCACCTATTGGCGCGGCTTCTGCCGTGACTGGCTGCTCAATCTCGGCATGAAGGAGGAGAACCCCCGCCTGCGCGACCACGAAAAGGAGGAGCTTTCCTTCTATTCCAAGGCGACGACTGACTTCGAGTATCTGTTCCCGTTCGGCTGGGGCGAGCTTTGGGGCGTCGCCGACCGCACGGACTACGACCTCACTCAGCATCAGAACTCCTCCGGTCAGGATATGTCCTATTTCGATCAGGAGAAGAATGAGCATTACATCCCGTACGTCGTCGAGCCGAGCCTCGGAGCCGACCGTGTCGCTCTCGCGTTCCTCGTCGAGGCGTATGACGAAGAGATCGTTGACGCCGAGAAGAACGACGTCCGCGTCGTACTCCGACTGCATCCGGCTCTTGCGCCCGTCAAGTGTGCCGTCCTGCCGCTCTCCAAAAAGCTCGCCGGACCCGCGACCGAGCTTTTCCACAGCCTGCAGAAGGAGTTCGTCACCGAGTATGACGATGCCGGAAGCATCGGCAAGCGCTACCGCCGTTTTGATGAGATCGGCACTCCGTTCTGCGTGACGTACGATTTCGAGAGCGAGAACGACGGATGCGTCACCGTCAGAGAGAGAGACTCCATGGCTCAGGAGCGTATCGAGATATCCAAGCTCAGTGAGTACATCTCGTCCAGACTCGTATTCTGATAATCCGGGGAGGATAAAATGGAAAGAAGCATAAGAGCGCGTGAGCTTACGGCTTACGCCGAAGAAATAAGAGTCGAGACATTGAAAACTCTCGGCTACGCGGGCTTCGGCCACATCGGCGGCGCGATGAGCATCGTCGAGGTCGTCGCCGCGCTGTACGGAGAATTCATGAGGATAGACCCGACCAGACCCGACTGGCCCGAGCGCGACAAGCTCGTCCTTTCCAAGGGTCACGCGGGCCCGACCCTCTACGCCGTGCTCGCCATGAAGGGCTATTTCCCGCGCACGATGCTGCGTGAGCTCAACGTCGGCGGCGGTCACCTGCCCAGCCACGTTGACAGAAACAAGACTCCAGGCATAGACATGACAGCTGGCTCGCTCGGTCAGGGCATCTCCGCAGCCATCGGCATTGCCATGGGCGACGCCATGAGCGGGCGCGACAGCCGCACCTACCTCATCGTCGGTGACGGCGAGCTCAACGAGGGCCAGAACTGGGAGGGCTTCATGTTTGCAGCCGCCCGCGGAGTCGACAATCTCGTCTGCTTTATCGACAAAAACGGCCAGCAGCTCGACGGCTATACCAAAGACGTTCTCGATACAGGCGATATAGCCGAGAAGCTCAAAGCGTTCGGTTGGCACACGCAGGAGATAGACGGCCACGACATGGGCGCCATAATGAAGGCCATAAAGACTGCAAACTCCACCAAGGGCGTGCCCTCCGCGATAGTGCTCGATACGAAGAAGGGACACGGCTGCTCCTTCGCCGAGGGCATTCTCGGAAACCATCACATGAATTTCACTCCAGAGCAGATGGACGAAGCCATGAAAGCTGCCAACGAGCGCCTTGAAGCCGCCCGCCGCGCGCTGATAGACTGAGGAGGTGCGCAGAATGTTCAAGATAAAGCCCGAACTCAAGAAGGCCGAGGTCGCTATGCGCGACGCGTACTGCAATACCCTCATGGCCATGGCCGAAAAGGACGAGCGTATCGTCGCTCTTGACGCCGATCTTATCAGCTCCTCCGGAATGAAGCCGTTTTTCGCGAAATTCCCCGAAAGAGCCATCCAGTGCGGTATCGCCGAGGCGAACATGATAGGCATGGCCTGCGGCCTCTCTCTTACCGGAAAGATACCCTTCGCGCACAGCTTTGGCCCGTTCGCTTCCCGCCGCGTCTGCGATCAGATATTCATCTCCGCCGCCTATGCAAACCTTAATATTCGCATCCTCGGCTCCGACCCCGGCGTCACCGCCGCGTATAACGGCGGCACGCACATGCCGTTCGAGGATATGGGCGTCCTCCGTTCTATCCCCGGCATCACTCTTATCGAGCCCTGCGACCCCGTAGCCGTCGCCGATATAGTCAGCCAGCTTGCCGACGTTTACGGCGTATACTATATGCGCATGGCAAGAAAGAGCTCCATCGCCGTTTACGAGCCGGGCAGCACCTTCCAGATAGGCAAGGGCAATATGCTCCGCAACGGTACGGACGTGACCATAATCGCCAGCGGCATCATGGTCGCCGAGGTTCTCAAGGCCGCCGTCGCGCTCGAGAGCGAGGGCGTCTCCGCGAGAGTCGTCGATATGTTCACGTGGAAGCCCATCGACACGGAGCTCATTGCCGACTGCGCCGAGAAGACCGGCGCCATCGTGACCGCCGAGAACCATAACATCTACGGAGGCCTCGGCGCCGCCGTTGCCGAGGCCGTCACGAAGACCGTCCCCGTCCCGATGGAGTTCGTCGGTGTTACCGACAGATTCGGTCAGGTCGGCACGGAGGACTTCCTCCGCGTCGAGTACGGTCTTACCGCGGAGAATATCGCCGCCGCGGCAAAAAGAGCGATAGAGCGCAAATAACGATCTTACAGAACAGAGCAAAACGCGGACATCCTTCCGGATGCCCGCGTTTTTATGTATGCATTATGAGTTTCAGCAGAAGCAGCAGCCCGAGACCCGGAAAACCGAGCACGCCGACAACAGCGGAGCTCAGAAGATTTACTCCGAGGTCGATCCCGATATACGAGCCGAGGTAGTTGAATACTATCAAAACGGCAAAGCCGAGAAGTGCGTTCAGCAGGAATTTGAAGAGGAATCTCAGCTTCGAATTGAAAATTATACAAAGTAAAACGAGCGCGGCAGCGAAGAGCGCCGCGATGGCAATCCTGATATAGATCGTCACGCGCGTTCCTCCATCCTGCGGGGCTTCCTGCGCGATTCCTCCATCATGCGAAGATCCTCGGCCTTGCTTTTAGCCGTGCACAGAAGCCATGAGTACTTCGCGTCAAGCGCGTTGATCTCATAAATGCTCGCGTCTATAAGCTCCGCGTCAGCCGTCGCGTTGAAGCTGCGGTACGCAGCGTTGAGCTGCCGTCCGACCTCGGCGAGCTTCGTCCCGATGCCGGCAAGCTCCTCGCGTCCGTGCTCGATATCCCTTTTCGTTGCCTTCTCCATGATTTCACCGTGCCCTTTTCTGCGATATACATATTATATGCGCAGATAGGCAAGCTTAATCCCTGCAGCGTCCACGGAAAATCGACGGGAAACGAGAAAATGGCAGACCTTGATTTATCTTGGATGTCATGTTATAATGTACCACAAGATATAGTGCCATAGTATGCGGTAAATAATTTCATGGCGCTCTGCGCAGGAGGAAGCATGGCTACCAAGTCCCAACAGTACGGCAACGACAGCATATCCGCCCTCAAGGGGCCGGACCGCGTCCGCAAGCGCCCGGGAGTCATTTTCGGGTCGGACGGGATAGAGGGCTGCGAGCACGCGGTCTTCGAGATACTGTCCAACTCTATCGACGAAGCCCGCGAGGGCTACGGCGACGTGATCATACTGACAAAATATGAGGACGGGTCCATCCAGGTCGAGGATTTCGGCCGCGGATGCCCCGTTGACTATAACCCCGTCGAGCAGCGCAACAACTGGGAGCTCGTTTTCTGCGAGCTGTACGCCGGAGGCAAATACGACAACGACGAGGGAGAAAACTACGAATACTCGCTCGGACTTAACGGACTCGGCTCCTGCGCCACGCAGTATTCCTCCGCGTTTATGGACGTGACTGTCTGGCGCGACGGGAAAAAGTATTCTCTTCACTTTGAAAAGGGCGAGAATATCGGAGGTCTCACCTCGGTCGACGAGAAGCAGAAGAGGACGGGCACACTCATCCGCTGGCTTCCCGATATCGAGGTGTTCACCGACGTGAACATCCCGACGGAGTTTTTCATCGACACGCTGAAAAAGCAGGCCGTCGTCAACGCGGGAATAACCTTCCGCCTGCGCATAGAAAATGCGGGCGGCTTCGAGACGACGGATTTCAAATACGAAAACGGCATCGCGGACTACGTTGCGGAGCTCGCAGGTACCGACCCGCTCGTACAGCCCTACTACATCGAGAGCGAGCGCAAGGGCCGCGACAGGGAGGACAAGCCGGAATACAAGGTCAGGATGTCCGCGTCGTTCTGTTTTTCAAACCGCGTCAATCTCATCGAGTATTATCACAATTCCTCGTGGCTCGAGCACGGCGGCGCTCCCGAACGCGCGACGAAAAGCGCTTTCGTCTCTGCCGTAGACGCCTATCTCCGTAAACAGAACAAGTATCAGAAAAACGAATCCAAAATAGGCTTTGCCGATATCGCCGACTGTCTTATCCTTGTGACGAACTGTTTTTCCACGAGGACGTCATACGAAAATCAGACCAAGAAGGCCATTACGAACAAGTTCATTCAGGAAGCGATGACGGACTTCTTCAAGGAGAAGCTCGAGATATACTTCATTGAAAACGCCTCCGAGGCCGAGAGGATTGCCGAGCAGGTCCTCATAAACAAGCGCAGCCGCGAGTCCGCCGAGAAGGCCCGCCTCAATATCAAGAAGAAGCTCTCCGGCAACGTCGATATAACGAATAGGATACAGAAATTCGTTGATTGCAGGACGAAGGACGTTTCTCGCCGTGAGATATACATCGTCGAGGGCGATTCGGCGCTCGGCTCCTGCAAGCTCTCGCGTGACGCGGAGTTCCAGGGTATAATGCCCGTCCGAGGCAAGATACTCAACTGTCTCAAAGCGGACTACGACAAGATATTCAAAAGCGAGATAATCACGAATCTCATCAAGGTGCTCGGCTGCGGCGTCGAGGTCAGCGGAAAGCACGCGAAGGACCTCAGTGCCTTCGATATAGATGCGCTCCGCTGGAATAAGGTCATAATCTGCACGGATGCCGACGAGGACGGGTATCAGATACGCACCCTCATCCTCACCATGCTGTACAGGCTCACGCCCAAGCTCATCGAGGAGGGCTACGTCTATATAGCCGAATCTCCGCTGTATGAGATAAACTGCAAGGGGAAGACCTATTTCGCGTATAATGACCGCGAAAAGGCCGAGATCCTTGCCGAGCTCGGCGACGCGAAGCCGACCATCAACCGCTCGAAGGGACTCGGCGAAAACGACCCCGAGATGATGGCGCTCACGACCATGAATCCCGCCACGCGCCGCCTTATCAAGGTCACGCCGGAGAGTGCGGAGGAGACCTTCCTCGTCTTCGATATGCTCCTCGGAGACAATCTCGCGGCCCGCAAGCAGCACATAGCCGATAACGGATACAAATATCTGGATATGGCCGACATATCCTGAGTGAAGGACTGAGAAGATGCCCCGTAAAAAGAAAACGGAACAGACGCCGGCCCCGGTAAAGGCCGAGAACGTTGTCGGACTTCGCGCACAGACCGTAGAACAGCCGATAACCGAGACGCTTGAAACGAATTACATGCCTTATGCGATGAGCGTCATCGTTTCGCGCGCCATCCCGGAGATAGACGGCTTCAAGCCGTCGCACAGAAAACTCCTGTACACGATGTACAAGATGAATCTCCTCACCGGTGCGCGCACGAAATCCGCGAACATAGTCGGCCAGACGATGCGCCTCAATCCTCACGGCGACGCCGCCATATACGATACGATGGTCCGCCTTTCCAAGGGCAACGAGGCGCTCAACGTGCCGTTCGTCGATTCAAAGGGCAGCTTCGGCAAGGCGTATTCACGCGATATGGCGTACGCCGCCTCGCGATATACGGAGGCCAAGCTTGCTCCCGTCTGCGCCGAGCTTTTCCGCGATATCGACAAGGACACGGTCGATTTCGTCGACAACTACGACGGAAGCATGCAGGAGCCGACCCTGCTGCCGACCACGTTCCCGAATATCCTCGTCTCTGCCAACCTCGGCATAGCCGTCGGCATGGCGAGCCAGATATGCGGCTTCAACCTTGCCGAGGTCTGCGAGGCCGCAGCAGAGTATATCAAGGACCCTGACTGCGAGCTTCTCGACTATCTGCTTGCGCCCGATTTTCCGGGCGGCGGCGAGCTCATATATAACAGAGACGCTCTCACCGAGCTCTACGCGACCGGCAGGGGAGGCGTCCGTCTGCGCTCGAAGTGGCGCTACGACAAGGAATCCAATCTCATAGAGGTCTATGAGATACCGTACAGCACTACCGTCGAGGCCATAATAGACAAGTCGGCGGAGCTCATCAAGCTGGGCAAGGTGCGCGAGATAAACGATATCCGCGACGAGACGGATCTGAACGGTCTCAAGCTCGCCATCGACCTCAAGCGCGGCACCGACCCGGAAAAGCTCATGCAGAAGCTGATGAACATGACTCCGCTCTGCGACACGGTATCCTGCAATTTCAATATACTCATCGCGGGAACTCCGCGTGTCCTCGGCGTGCGCGAGATCCTCGAGGAGTGGACGGCGTGGCGCGTCCAGTGCGTCCGCAGGCGTGTATGGCACGAGCTGCAGCTCAAGCTGAAAAAGCTGCACCTGCTCGAGGGCATGCGAAAGATACTGCTCGACATAGATAAGGCCATCGAAATAATCAGGAACACCGAGGCAGAGTCCGAGGTCGTCCCGAATCTCATGATAGGCTTCGGGATAGACGAGGAGCAGGCTGAATTCGTCGCCGAGATAAAGCTTCGCAATATAAACAGAGAATATATCCTGAAACGTACCGACGAGATAGAATCCCTGACGGAGGACGTCGCCGAGCTGCGGGATGTCGCCTCGAGTCAGGCGAAGATAAAGAAGATTATAGTCGAAGAGCTCCGCACGGTCGCGAAGAAGTACGGTACTCCGAGAAAGACGACCATCGTCATGGAGGACGAGATAGACAAATTCGAGCCGGATAACCTTGTCGAGGATTATCCCGTGACGCTGTTTCTCTCCCGCCACGGCTATTTCAAGAAGATCACCCCGCTTTCCCTCAGAAACGGCGGCGAGCAGAAATTTAAGGAGGACGACTCGCTCCGCCTCTCCATCGAGGCGTCGAACCGCGCCGAGGTACTCGTATTTACGGACAAGGCGCAGGTATACAAGACCCGCGCGAGCGAGTTCGAGGATACCAAGGCCTCCGCGCTCGGCCCCTATCTTCCCGCGACGCTGAACATGGATGAGGGAGAGAGCGTAGTATGGATGACGGTTCCCGGAGATTACAGCGGCAGCACACTGTTCTTCTTTGAAAACGGCAAGGCCGCGAGGATCCCGCTTTCAGTCTACGAGACGAAGACGAACAGACGTAAGCTGACAAAGGCATATTCCGATAAGAGCCCTCTTGCCGCGATGTTCGATTTCACGTCCGAACAGGAGGCCGCCGTCATCTCCACGGAGGGCCGCGCACTCATATTCAGCACGGCGCTCCTTGCACCGAAATCCACGAGAGACTCGCAGGGTGTGTCCGTAATGACGCTTAAGACGAAATACAAAGTCGAGAACGCGATGCCGCTCTCCGGCGCGGGCATTGTCAATCAGAGCCGGTACAGAGTCCGCAAGCTCCCTGCCGCGGGCGCTCTTTTGAAACCTGAGGACAGGGGAGAGGATCAGCTTACCATCGAGGAGGCATAGACCTATATGAAGCAGCCCGGTAAATTCGTAAACCTGCTTGTCAAATTCCTGCTGATGGCGGCGGGCACCTTTATCTATTCGCTGGGTGTTAACTTCCTTATGAGGCCGAACGGGCTCATTTCCGGAGGCATAACCGGTATCGCCATGGTGATAAACTACGGCGTTCCCGTTATTCCGATAGGCCTCATGATATTCGTGTTCAATATCCCCATATTCATCGTCGGATGGAAGGTGCTCGGCTGGCGCTTCGTCGGAGCGTCTCTCGTCGGTATGATCCTTCTTTCCGGGATGATAGACGCCGTGGCGCTCTTTTCCGTGCCGCTGACGGACGAGCCCATGCTCGCCGCCATTTTCAGCGGCGTACTGACGGGCTTCGGCCTCGGCCTAGTATTCTCGACGGGTGCCTCCACCGGCGGAACGGATATCATCGTCAGACTTATCCGTAAAAAATATAACCATTTCAATATCGGCCAGCTGATACTCGTCCTCGACGTCGTGATAATCGTCGTATACGCCGTCATATTCAGAAACTATGAGGGTGGTATGTACTCCCTGATAGCGATCTTCGTCGAGTCCAAGATCATCGACGTCGTTCTTTACGGCGTCAATTACGGCAAGGTCGTCTATATCATCAGCGAAAAGGCCGAGGAGATCTCCAAAGAGATAACGACAAAGATGGACCGCGGCGTGACAAAGCTGTACGGCGAGGGCGGATATTCGGGCGTTAAAAAGACTGTCCTCCTCGTTGCGATAAAGCGCCGCCAGATAACGAGGCTTAAAAGTATAATAAAAGAATGTGACCCCGCCGCATTCGTGATAATGTCCGAATCGCGGGAGGTACTCGGAGAGGGCTTCCAGAAAAACGAGGAATGAACGGAACGTTTCAGACAACAAAAAAAGTCCGCCGCGTCATGGCGGCGGTGCTTTGTGTTGCTCTGATGGCCGCATTCGGTGGCTGCGCATCGTTTTTTGACAAGGAGTACGTTGTCGTCTCCGATCACGTCGACGATTATATGCTTCCCGATGAGGATAACTACTCACCCTCCGTCAGGAATTATGCCGGAATGAGAAACGCCGTTATGAGCATGGTCGAGAGCGGGACGGAGTCCATCGTTTTCACGACGGAAAATTATAACGGCGACGCGAAGGAGGATATCTCGAGAGCCTGCCTCGAGGTCACGAGAGAGACTCCGCTCGGAGTTTACGCCGTCGAATATATGACGCATTTCTGTACGCAGATCCTTACTTATTACCGCATAGAAGTCTTGGTTACCTATAAGCACACGGCTGAGGAGATCGACTCGATAGTCCGCCTGTCGGGAGAAAACGAGCTGAAGGATTCCGTCATAGCTGACGTCATGGATTTCAGAGAGAAAGCAACGTACAGCTTCGTCGGCTCCTCGCTCAGCGAAGACGAGCTGCGCGAAAGCGTCGTAGAAGAATACAGGAACAATCCGCTTGTCATCCCCGAGCTTCCGGAAATGAGCTTCGTTGTCTACCCGAACGAGGAGGCCGTACAGAAAATTGTCGAGATAAGCTACCGGTATCCTTCTGCACCGGGCGAGCATACGCTCAGAAGCTCGGCCGTCCTTTCCCATGCGGGCTCACTCATGTACGACTATCCGTCCGTTTCCGGTCCTTTTGACGTCTATAAGGCGATGAGCGGGGGATGCAGATATTCGGAGACGGCGGGGAATACCGTTTACGATGCCATCGTCTCGGGTGAAGCCGATTCCGAGGGCATAGCGATGGGCTTCAAGTTCCTCTGCGAGCTGATGGGAATAGAGTGCTCCGTCGTCGAGGGACGCAGGAACAGCGAGCCGTATTACTGGAACATGATAAGGATCGACGGCGAGCTGTATCACAGCGATATTTCGGAATGCCTTGCGAGCGGCCCTGAGGAAGCGTTCATGCTGCGTGATTCGGATATGTGGGGCAGATACTGGTGGGATACGGACAAATACAGTCCCTGCACCGGGACGAAGACGTTCAGCGATATTTTCGGCGCTGCTCCCGCCGCCGAAGAGCCGCAGCCGTGATTCGGTCCGCCGCAAAGCAGATGAGAGCCGCGGATATCGTCCCGAGCGCCGCTCCGCAGATGACGTCGGATAGATAGTGCACTCCGATATAGACCCGCGAGAGCGCGACGAGGAATGCGCCGATATAAGCTATCCACCCGTATTTCGTCTTCCGGGTCAGCGCGTAAGCGCAGGCAAAGCCGGTGCAGGCGTGGCTCGACGGGAATGAAAACGAGTCCGCGTCGGCGAACCTGTCGAACAAAACGTTCAGCTCGTCTATTGCCACAAAGGGACGCGGGCGCATCACTATGGGCTTGATGACGAGCTCGCTCAGGACCCAGCTCAACGCAAGACAAACAAGCACGTACAGACCCGCTCTGCGGGTCTTTTTTATTGCAAGAAGCACGGCGATGAGAACGAACCATACTATCCCGCCGCTCGCCGCAAGTGAGAAGAGGAGCATAAGCGGGTCTGTCACGGGATTTCGTATGAAGCTTTGGAAGAACAGTGAGACAGCTTCGTCTATTGACAGAATGAACTCCACTATCTGACCTCCCGGATCAATTTTATGCGGGTATGTTATCACCGAACAACGATATTTTCAAGCTGCGCTTTACTGCACCTGTTTGTGTTAGACTTGCAATAAAACGGAAAAGCATATATTATTATGCCATAAATCATGCGAGGTGATAGTATGAAAGCGAAGCTGACCGCTATTATCGCTGCCGTAGTGATGGTACTGCTTCTGTCGTCGTGCGACACTCACGTGCCATTCTTCAGACCCGAGCCGACGCCCGAGCCGACTCCGGAGGCCCCCGCTTCGACGAATACGCCCGGGCCGACCGAAACGTCCGAGCCTGCCATCATCGTTACGCCGACTTCTGAGCCCGGCACTTCGACCTTTGCCGACGGCGAGATAGAGGAGCTTTACGCGCTTGACGGCGAATACACCGACGAATACGACTTCACGTGGGATTACAGCTATCATCTCCCTCTGCTTACCGCGAAGACGAAGGGCGCCAAGCTGATAAACGAGGATATTAGATCTTCATTTGAGCCGCTAATCGAATCCGCGCTCGAAGGCATGGAGGAGAATTGGACGCTCTCCGTCGTAAACGTTGACTGGGAGTATGCTCTCAACGGCTCGATCCTCAGCCTTCTTATCTCCGCCGACTACGACTGGAGCTTCACGGACTACGTCGTATACCACTACGACGTCGATTCCGGCGAGAAGCTTTCCACGGCGGACGTCGTATATGATCTCGGCATCGGCGAGGAAGAATTTTACGCCCGCGCGAGATACACAGCCGAAAAGCTGTTTGACGAGAGCAACTATTACTTCCTTACAGAGTTCTGCGGCGAGTACGGCTATGAAATGAGCTACGTCAGCACGCGAAACGATACGCTCAGCGATGCCGCAATCATGAACGATACGCAGGTATTTCCCGACGACGAGCTCCGCGTCATACTGAAAATAGGCTCGATGGCGGGCGCCGGCTGGTATTATCACGACGTGCCCCTCGAATCCGTACCGAGGTCCGGCTTCTTGTCCTGCTCCGACGGATTCATATACGCCGAATACTCCGGCGGAGAGACGGCTATATGGTTTGAGCCCGACGGAACGCACGACTGGCTCATAGACCGGTATGGCATCGACCTGACTCACGCCTATGCCGTGCACGGCCTCTGGTCTGAATACAAGGATATGTTCATAGCGCCCGTAGGCGTAGATTACTCGCCGTTTCTCTTCATGACGACCGTACGCGGCGAGGTGGAGTGCGTCGATATCTGCCGCGGACTGGACGGCGGAGGTCTCTTTGCGATGCAGCTGCAGGGCATCGGCGATATAGTTTCCATGGAGCCAGATCAGCGTGAAGGATACATGACCTCCAGCGTTATCGCCTACGATTCGAAGGGCAATCCCTACGACATGTTCGTGTATATAGACGATGCCGTAAAGGCCAATGATTACGTCCTCGTCGGCGAATGGTCAGTCAATTACTGCGCGGATGACCCCTACGGAATCGAAACCGAGTATTTCAGATACTTCGACGTTACGGAAGAAAATGAATTCACTCTTACCGTTCTCAACGTCGATACGTCTGAAACTGTATCTAATTCCGGACGTCTCTCTTATCTCGGGAACACGGAATTCGGCACGGCCTATTGGTATGAATTTTACGGCCTCGGTGAAAGCGGTGTCGTGATAATCAAAAACGATATCGACTCTATCGCCGTCACGACGCTGAAAGACGACCTGTTCTTCGGCGTGAACGGAGCGGCGACTTCGGTCTATACCGCAACTTACGGCTGATACTAAACTTCAAAGTGCCGCAGGAAAAGGCTTCCTGCGGCACTTTTTTTATTCGGGTCTATTCGAATCGGACTTCCTTGAGTCCGTTCTCCGTCAGCTCGAGAACCCTGTCGCAGACCTGCGAGAGATACTGTCTGTCGTGGGATACGCTGATGATACAGCCGGGAAAATCCTCGAGAACGTTCCTTATGACGGGGGCCGAGAGCGGCGAGAAGTTGCGCGTCGGCTCATCAAGTATGAGCACGTTGCTGCCGTTTAGCACCATTGAGAGAAACAGAAGCTTTGCCCGCTGCCCGCCCGAAAGCCCGGAGGACGGATGCTCCATTTCCTCGGCCTTGTATTTCATCGCGCCGAGCATCGTACGCGCCCGCGTGACGTCGTCCTTCGTTCCCGACGGCGCGAGTATCTCCGACGGCGTGAGCGCGCCGAGAAGAGAGTCCCCGTAATCCTGCGGCATATACGCAGCGCGTATGTCGGAGCGGGGAAGCAGCTCGTCTGCTATGAGCTTCAGCAGGGTCGATTTTCCCGCTCCGTTCGGCCCGATGATCCCGATCTTCTCAGGCCCCGTTACGCAAAGCTTCACCCCACGGCTGAGGAGCCTTTCGCCCGCCCGAAGCTCGGGAAGCTCGAAGCGTATCACATCCTTGCCGGAGGGGATGGAAGAAGCCTTCACGTCAAACGCCGTCAGTATGGCTTCCTCCCATTCGGGCATTGGCGTCATGGTTTCCTTCTCTTTTTCAAAACGCCTCCCCATGGACTGGACGGAGTGCATTTTCTTTTTCAGAAGTCTTCCGCCGTGCGGATCCTGACGCGAAATGCCGGACTGCTGAGAATCGACCTTACTTCGTATCTGACGGTACTTTTCCATCTTTGCGTCGAATTCAGCGCGCTCCTTGCGCGCGGTCTGCTCCTGATGCGCAAACGCGGCACTTCGCGAAGCGACGTATTCCGCGTAACCGCTCCTCGCGACGGTCGCTCGGGGCTTGACACGGCGCTCGAGCCGTTCGAGATGGATTATCATGTTCGCCGTGCGTTCAAGAAGCGTCTCGTCGTGCGAGATATAGAGCACTGGTATCTTTGAGGAAAGGATAAAGCCCTCGAGCCATTCGAGCGTCTCGATATCGAGGTCGTTCGAAGGCTCGTCCAAAAGCATGATATCCGGCTCGGACGTCATGAGAAGCGCCATACGCAGCTTTACGCGCTCACCGCCGGACAGAGTGGAAACTTTCCTGTCGTCATAGAAAACGTCACTGTCGAGGCCGACAGCGCGCGCCGCGCGAACGAGTGCGGTGTGGTCGGGGAGGCGGGAGGCGCAGAATTCGTATATCGGCATAGAAAGCTGTTCCTCCGTGAGCTCCTGCGCGAGGTATGCTTTCTTCAGACCTGCGTCGAGTATCTCGCCGCTCCATTCGGCGTAGGAGTCTATCATCGAAGGGTCGTACAAAAGCTTGAGCAGGGTAGACTTGCCGTTTCCTTCCTCGCCGATTATCGCCGCGCGGTCGCCCGGAGACAGTACGAAAGAGAGGTGATCCACTATCGTCGTCAGGTCTTTTCTGTGAAGCAGAGAAAGCTCTTTGACCTGAAACAATCGGATCTCCTCCCGTCGTTATATTTTGATTTGTCAGTCTTCTTCTTTTACGATACGGACGGCTATACGCTCCTCGGGGTCATCTATGCCGTGCTCGGCAAGGGCGATACTGCAATTTTCGAGCATATCGTAGTAAACGTCCCAGTATTTAGCACTGTCGCACCATGCGCGGACGGAGAAAATATACGTATCGTCGTCGACGGCGGTCATGCGTGCAAACGGCGCGGGCTGTTTGAGCACTCCCTCAGTCTGCTCGGCGGCCTGGAGCAGGACGCCTTTGGCGAGATTATTGTCGCAGTCGTTCGTTATCTTGAAGTTGAGGTCGACTCTGCGGAGCTCCTCGCAGCTGTAATTGGTCACGTTGGAGTTCATGAGGTCGCCGTTGGGAACGTTGATCCGCTTGTTGTCGAGAGTCATTATGGACGTGTAGAAAATGCTGATGTCGCGCACGGTACCCTCGGCGCCGCTCGACTCTATGTAGTCACCGACATGGAAGGGCTTGAAGAGGAGTATCATGAGCCCGCCCACGAAATTGCTGAGCGCGCCCTGAAGCGAGAGGCCGATGGCGAGACCGCAGGAGGCGAGCACGGCGATGACGGAGCTCATCGGTATGCCGAGAATGCTTATGACGATGATGATGAGAACGATATAGAGGAGAAAAGTGACGAGATTTTTCAGAAAGCTCTGTACCGTTTTTTCAAGCTTGGAGACCTTTTCGGCTTTCATCAAGGCCTTCTTGACAGCTTTGATGAGAAGGCAGCCGACGATGAAAACAATTATGGCAAAAACGATCTTTCCGCCGACGTTAGTGCAGAGCTCAACGATTTTTGACCATAATTCCTGCATGATTATCACCTGAATTTCTATCTTTTCTTCTGCTTCAAGGCAGAATTTTCTGCTGGTTATTTTACCAGAGATATATGAAAACTTCAATCAGAATATTTCAAACTAAAAAATAAAAAGGCATGTCAATAATCGACATGCCTTTTTGGTCCGAGTGGCGGGATTTGAACCCACGGCCTCATGGTCCCGAACCATGCGCGCTACCAGCTGCGCTACACCCGGTTTTAGCTGCCCGGTCGGGCAACGAAGGTTATTATATTGTTATTGGAGCGATATGTCAAGAGTCAATTTCGGAAGCTGACGAGCTTTCCGATTCCGCTTCGAGCTCGGCCCTTATCTCCGCGAGGAGCTTGCGGTCGTTTTTGTCGAGCGGAGCGTTTTCAAGCATATCGGGACGGCGGAGAAGAGTGCGACGGATGGCCTCCTTGCGCCGCCATTTTTTTATGTTCGCGTGATGCCCGGAGAGAAGGATAGGGGGGACGGTGCGGCCCTCCCACGTCTCGGGACGCGAATAATGCGGGTATTCGAGAAGACCGTTCCAATGGCTTTCTTCGGTAAAGCACGATTCGTCAGCGAGCACGCCGGGAATGAGTCTGCAGACGGAATCCGCGACCGCGAGCGCCGGTATTTCGCCTCCGGTCAGCACGAAGTCACCGATGGATATCTCCTCGTCGACGCATTCGTCGATGAAGCGCTGATCTACGCCCTCGTAGTGCCCGCAGACGAGGATGAATCTGTTAAGCTGAGCGAGCCTTTTCGCGTCCTCCTGACGGTAGACCTTTCCGCAGGGAGACATCATTATCGTATGTACCCTGTAACCGGCCTCGTCGCAGACGTGCTTCCAGCAGGCGTGGAGGGGCTGAGCCTGCATTATCATGCCCATGCCGCCGCCATAGGGATAATCGTCGACCTGCATCTGCTTGTTCGTCGTATAGTCGCGTATCTGGTGGCAGTCGATGCGGACTATCCCGCGCTCCTGCGCGCGCCCTATGATGCTCTCACAGAGCATATCGCCGACGGTGTCGGGGAAGAGTGTCAGAATATCGATATGCATCGGATCACATCCCATCAATGAGGGCGACGGTCATTCGGCCGCCCTCGATATCGACCGAGCGGATGAACTCGGGAACGTCCGGAATAAGGTGCTCGGTCTCGCCGGTGACGACGAAGACCCTGTTTCCGGGCAGCTCCATGAAGTCGGTCAGCTTGCCGACGAAGGTCCCGTCGGAATCGAATACGTCGATGCCGATGGCGTCGCTGATAAAGTAGCTTCCCTCCGGAAGTGATGCGTCTGCGCGCGCGATGGAGACGGTCTTGCCCTTGAAGAGCATGGCCTGATTGATATCGTCAATGCCGCCGAGGTGGGCTATGACCATATCCTTCTGCACACGCGCGGCGGCAAGCTTATACTCACGGCCGTCCACAAAGAGTCGCTTGAACCCAAGCAGAAACTCCGGAGAATCGCACCAGGGCGAGATTTTCACCTCGCCCTTTATGCCGTGAGTATTGACAATTTCGCCGCATTCCAGATGTTCGCTGAGAATTCTTCCGGACATTGGAATACCTCTGACCTTTCAGTCGACGATGTCGACGGAGACCTTTTTGCCGCTGCGTGCGGCAAGAGATTTGACAAGAACGCGGATTTCCTTCGCGATGCGGCCCTGCCTGCCAATAACCTTGCCCATATCGCCCTCGGCGACTCTGAGCTCGAGGACGGTTTCGTCCTCATATTCCTTTTCCGTTACGGTGACGGAGTCGGGATCGTCTACAAGGTTTCTGGCAATGTAGAGCAAAAGATCCTTCATGATTTTCCTCCGATCATAAAAGGGCTCAGATGATGCCGTTCTTCTTGAGCAGAGCCTTGACGGTGTCGGTGGGCTGAGCGCCCTTGGCGATCCAATCCTTGACGCGATCCGCGTCTACCTTGACCTCAGAGGGCTCGGAGAGGGGATTGTAGGTGCCGAGCTCTTCGATGAAGCGGCCGTCGCGGGGGAAGCGGGAATCGGCAACGACTATTCTGTAATAGGGGTTCTTCTTGGCGCCGAGGCGGCGAAGTCTGATTTTTACCATGATGATTTTCCTCCGTATGATTATGGATTATTTTTGTTTATATGAAACGCACGAGGCATTACATACCGAATAGACCGCGGTTTTTCGCGAATTTCTTGCGGCCGCGCTTTCCGCTGAACTGCTTGGCCATGCTCTGCATCATCTCGAACTGCTTGAGCAGTCTGTTTATATCGACGACGCTCGTTCCGCTTCCAGCGGCGATGCGCTTTTTCCTGCTGCTGTTGAGAAGCGCGGGATTGTCGCGCTCGGCCTTCGTCATGGAAAGGATTATCGCTTCCGTCCTCGAAAGCGCCTTTTCATCGATGGACGCACCGGAAAGCGCCTTCGCATCGACTCCGGGTATCATTCCCGCTATATCTGAAATAGAGCCCATCGACTTTATCGAAACGAGCTGCTCGTAGAAATCGGAAAGAGTGAATTTGTTGGTGACGAGCTTTTCGGCCATCTCTGCGGCCTTTTTCTCGTCGAAGCTCTGCTCGGCTTTTTCGATGAGTGTGAGCACGTCGCCCATGCCGAGGATGCGGGATGCCATCCTGTCGGGGTGGAAGGGCTCGATGGCGTCAAGCTTTTCGCCGATACCGGCATACTTTATGGGCTTGCCCGTCGTCGCTCTAACGGAGAGGGCGGCACCGCCTCTCGCGTCGCCGTCGAGCTTGGTGAGAAACACGCCGTCGATCCCGAGCGAGTCGTCAAAAGCCTTCGCGGCGTTCACGGCGTCCTGACCTGTCATCGCGTCGATGACGAGCATGACCTCGTCGGGAGTCACTGCGGCTTTCATGCGCTTGAGCTCGTCCATAAGAGCCTCGTCGACGTGAAGACGACCTGCCGTGTCAAGAAAAACGATATCGTTGCCGTGAGTCTTCGCGTGGGCAACGGCGGCCTTTGCTATTTCGACCGGATCTCCCGTGCCCTGCTCGAAGACGGGGATATCGACCTGCGAGCCTACGGTCATGAGCTGCTGTATCGCAGCGGGGCGGGATACGTCGCAGGCGACGAGAAGCGGGCGTCTGCTGTTTTTCTTCATGAGGGCGGCGAGCTTGGCTACGTTCGTAGTTTTACCGGCGCCCTGAAGACCGACCATCATGACGACCGTCGGGGGATTGGGAGAGATGTTTATCTTCGCATTGGTCCCGCCCATCATCGCGGTAAGCTCTTCGTTGACGATCTTGATGACCATCTGAGCGGGAGTCAGGCTTTCGAGAACGTCGACGCCGACTGCGCGCTCGCTTACCTTCGCTATGAATTCCTTGACGACCTTGTAGCTGACGTCGGCTTCGAGCAGTGCCATGCGAACGTCGCGCATGGCTTCCTTGATATCAGCTTCGCTGAGTCTGCCTTTGCCGCGCAGCTTCTTGAAGGTCGCGGAAAGTTTTTCCGATAAGCTTTCAAATGCCATAATTTTCTCCGGTCTACCGTTCGAGACGGTCAAGACTGTCGGTTATCCGTCCGCAGAGCCCGTCAAGCGCTTCGCTTCGGAAGCTTTCTGTGTTGAGCTCTTTTATTTCTCCGAGAGCATCGCGGATATCTCCGATATCGCTCTGCATCTCGGTGAATCTCGTAAGAAGATTCGTCTTGCTTTCGATGTCCTCGAGTATCGCTTCGCTCCGCGTGACTAAATCGCGCACGGCCTGCCTCGATACTCCGCTGTTCTCCGCGATCTCGGAGAGGGTGAGATTTTCGTTGTAGTACAGGCTGAAATACTCGCGCTGCCGTTCGGTGAGAAGCTCGCCGAAAAAGTCAAAAAGCAAAGCCATGCGCACGGTTTTGTCCATTCGGCGGTCCCTCCGGTAGGCATACTTGTAAAGCGTATTTACTTTACAGACGTAATATAAACGAAGAGTGCCTATATGTCAAGCATTATTTGTAAAGTATTTTCGCTTTACACACGTATTTGTATAACCCTGCCCGCTCCGAGGAAGAATTAACAGATAAATGACCTTAAACGGAGCGATAAAATGAGCAGAACAGTAGAAAACGAGCTTCTCTCCAAATACGGAGAAAATTCCGCGCTCTATCTCTCAAAGACGGGAAACTGCCGCGGCAGTATCGTTGCCGGGATGACTTCGAAGTTTTTTGATACCGTCTCGGAATGTACCGAAATATGCATAAAAAAAGCCGGCGGGCGGCTCGTTCCGGAGGCCGAATGGCTTTCAGACAACCGCTATATCGCCGAACGCGGGGCACGATTTGCAGCCGAAACTTTTTCAAAGTCCGGAAGGCTGCCCGTTTCAAGATGCGGGAAAGTGCCGCTCGTGTACGCCGCGGCGGAGAGGCTCGTTTCCTGCGGTCCCGTATCGGAGAAAAGGGTCGTTCTGTTCTGCGAAGGATTTCAAAAAAACCGTGCGCTGACGGAAAAGGAGCTGTCGTATCTTTTCCCCTCTCTTTATGGAGCTCTCGTCAGAAGACTTGCGAGGTGCGCCCGCCGTGCCGCGGAGGCGTGCGAAGAGCCGCTCAACAGTCCGCTGCACGCCGAGCTCTCCGATGAGATTGGCGCGGTATTCGGCTCGTTCCGTGCTCTTGAAGCGATGAACGCGGAGACGCTGCTGACGGGGCTTAGCAGCGTTGAGTCTCTCTTTTCCACAGACCCGATCTACGCGCTTATGGATGAGGAGAGCAGGGCGTCATACAGACGACAGCTCGCTCGGCTTGCCGAAAGACGCGGCATGAGCGAGAAAAACGCGGCGAGAAAAGTCCTCGAGCTCTCCGTCTGTCCTGACGGACGCATAGGCCATATCGGGAAATATCTTTTCGACTATCCTCTCGGCGAGAGGGCGGAAGAGCAAAAAGGTATTTGGTACGTTTCTCTTATCGCTGGTCTTACGTGCGCTTTTGCGGCGGTCGCTGCCGCTGCGGCGCGTTCTGCCGTCGTATTCCCGGTCACATTGATAACTTTTTCCGAAATAATCAAAAACGCCGTAGACAGTATAGCGGCACACGTCCGGAAGCCTTATCCGCTTCCGCGCCTTGAGCTGCGAGAGGGTATTCCGGACAACGCCGCGACTCTCGCCGTGATATCCTGCATCCCGAGAAGCGCAAAGGAGGCCAAAGCTCTCTGCAAAAAGCTCGAGCTATATTCCATAGCAAACCGCGACTCGGGAGAAAACCTCTCTTTCGTGCTTCTCCTCGACCTGCCCGAATCCCGCTCCGAGGTCAATATAAAAGACCGTGAGATCCTCTCTGCGGCGGAAGAATGCATAAACGGTCTTGTCGAAAAATACGGAGACAGATTTTTCGTTATCACAAGGCCTCGCACTTTCAATAAAGGGACCGGGACGTGGTGCGGAAGAGAGAGAAAGCGCGGAGCAGTCGAAGCCCTCGTCAGGCTTATCATAAGCGGGGACGGAGAATTGTCCGTCACGGCGGGAAAGACCGAAAAACTGCCGGGTTTCAAATACCTCATCCTGCTCGATTCCGACACGAGGCTGACGATAGGAAGCGCGAAAAAGCTCGTCGGAGCGATGCTTCATCCCTCTGCAAAGCCTGTCGTTGATTTGGAAAAACGGCTTGTAACGTCGGGACACGCCGTAATTGCCCCTGCCATATCCGTTGACCTTGACGCTTCTAATACGAGTGATTTTGCCGCTATACTCGGCGGTCAGGGCGGCGTTGAGCCCTACGCCGTTGGGCGCAGCGACGTATATCAGGACCTTTTCGGCAGAGGCAGCTTCGCAGGCAAGGGGATAGTTGATGTCGCGGCTTACCATGCCTGCCTTTGCGAGAGATTTCCGACAAATACCGTCCTCTCTCACGATCTCCCCGAGGGCGAGATACTCCGAAGCGCCTTTGCGGGAGATATCGAGCTGACGGACGGCTTTCCCGCCTCGGCGCGTTCATGGTGGGAGCGACTCCACCGCTGGACGCGCGGCGATTGGCAGAATATCGTTTTTCTGACTGATTTTCGTAAGGGCGAAAATGGAAAGCCATGCGGTGAGTCTCTGAGCTTCCTCTCAAAATGGAAGATTGCCGACAATATGCGCCGGAGCCTGGTCGCGCCTGTGTGCTTGTTTTCGATCCTTGCATCCGTTCTTATCAGAAATACAGCGGCACTCACGGCCGGGATCATAGCCGCGGAGGCGATATCGCTCCCGATGATAACCGGCGCGGCAGAATCCGCAGCACGCTCTAAAAAGGGGCGGCTTTACCGCTCGCGTACCGTCGGAGGCCTCGGAGCCGCGGCACTCAATACCGCGGTCTCGTACGTCCTTCTGCCGCAGACGGCATTCGTGTGCCTTTCTGCCATATTCACGGCGCTTTACAGGCTTTTTGTCAGCCGAAGAAATCTGCTCCGGTGGGTCACCGCGGCCGAAAGTGAGAGAAGAAGCGACTCGCTTCCGGCTTTCCTCCGGAAAATGCGTTTTGCCATAGCGGCAGGGACGGTGTCGCTTTTCGGCAGCCCTGCCGGGATAGCGTTCGGGATACTGTGGATACTTTCTCCCGTTTTTGCGTGGCTTTTCAGCAGAAGAAATGACGGCGCTCCAGAGATAGACGAAGAGGGCAGAGATCAGCTGAAAGCATATGCATCAGAGATATGGAGTTATTTCTCGACTTTCCTGACTCCGGAGCGGGCATATCTGCCGCCTGACAACTGGCAGCAGGAGCCTTTCCTCGGCGCGGCAGAACGTACCTCGCCGACGAATATCGGCCTTGCCATCCTGTCAGTCCTGTCTGCATACGAGCTCTCACTCACGGAGCGGGAAAACGCGGTTTCACTTTGCCGCAATATCGCAAACACGCTTGAGCAGCTTGATAAGTCGCACGGTCATCTCTACAACTGGTACGACCTCACAGACAAGAGACCGATGAAGCCCGAATACGTCTCGACGGTAGACAGCGGGAATCTTGCCGTCTGCCTTACTGCGGCGGAGGCAATTCTCAGAAAACAGGGCGAGACTGACCTTGCAGACAGATTCAGAGCCCTGCGCGACGGAATGGACTTCGAGTGGCTGTATGACGCGGAGAGGCGCCTTTTCCACATCGGAAGAAAGTCAAACGGCGAGCCCGACGGGCATTATGACCTCCTTGCGAGCGAAGCCAGACTGACGTCTTACTACGCATGCGCGCGCGGTGTCGCGGATATCAAACACTGGCGCAGACTTTCCCGCCCGATGACTTATTCCGGAGACAGGACCGGTCTTGCTTCATGGAACGGCTCGGTTTTCGAATACTTTATGCCGGAGCTTTTTCTCCCGCTCTATAAGAATTCGCTTATATGGGAGAGCCTCAGATTCTGCCTCATAACTCAGCACAAGGCGCACAGACCGTGGGGAATGACGGAGAGCGCGTTCGCGTCTGCCGACAGCGCGGGCAGTTACCGCTACAAGGCGCACGGCGCGCAGGGGATAGCACTTCGCCGGAAGGTGTCGGAGGACTGCGTGATAGCGCCTTACGCTTCGTTTCTGGCGCTTCCGATGTGGCCGAAAGCGTCCCTTGACAATCTGAGCTTTATAGCTTCCGCCGGCGGAACAGGGAAATACGGCTTTTTCGAGGCGCTTGACTACACTCCCGCGAGACTTCCGAAGGGAGAGCGTCTCGTGCCGGTCAGATGCTTCATGGCCCACCACCTCGGAATGAGCCTGACTGCGTGCACCAATGCTCTGCTCGACGGCACGATAGTAAAAGCCTTTACTGCTGACCCCGAAATGGCTGCATTCACCGAGCTCCTTCAGGAAAAAGGCCCGGTCGGCAGAAGAGTTACGACGGCTGACGAAAAAAGGACGGACGCTCCGCCTGAGAACGGAGCTGAACAATGGCGGCGCGTTACACTCCCGGGAGACGGTATTCGCAGTACCATCCTTTCAAACGGAGCGTATTTCGTGATATTTTCTTCCGACGGGCGGAGCATGTCTAAATGCGGAGATACCGTGCTGACGAACTTCGACCCGACCGACGTCATGAAATACGGGACCGGGATGTTCCTGCACGCAGATAAAACGGTGCGCTCGCTAGTGCCTGCGCCGTATTTCGAGCCGGATGTATCGTATTCGTGCGGCTTTTATCCGGGAAAGGCTCTGTTTTCCGCCGAGAGCGGTTTCTGGGCCTGTGAGACGGAGTGCACCGTCCCGCCTGATATCCCCGGAGAGGTCAGAAGGATGCGCCTTACGAACACGGGAGAATCAGAAAAGACGTTTGAACTTGCCGTATATATCGAGCCCGTGCTTTCCGACCTCAGAGCCTATCTGTCTCATCCCGCTTTTTCGAAGCTCTCCGTACAGACGTTCGGGAGCACCCACGGTGTGACCGTTGCCCGCAGAGCGGGCGGCATCGTGAAGCCCTGTTTCGTAAACGTCTCTGTCTCATCTGCGTTTTCGTTCGATACGTCGCGCGAGCGTGTGATAGGAGAATACGGCTCGGTCCGGAATGCACTGACGTCACCGTCAGCCGATACCGCGGGCGACGTGCTCGACCCGTGTATTCTGCTCCGCACCTCGTTCCCGCTCCTTCCGGGCGAGACGCGCGAGATCGTTTTCACGCTTGCTTACGGAGAAAATGCTACCGAAGCAGAGGAGAGAGCGGAAAGCATACTCACTTTTGACGGAAAGAGAGCAGCCGCATTTTCTGCGCTCTGCGCCCGGAGCATGGGCATGACCGAGCGCGATATGGACACGGCGGCGGAGCTCCTTTTTGCACTCATCTATCCTCAGCCTAAGCCCGCAGAGGCCGGGATCCGCGCAGGAAAGCAGGACCTTTGGAGATACGGCATATCCGGAGACCTGCCTGCCGCCTCACTTATCGTCAGCGCAAGGGACACGGATAAGGCAAAGCGCTATATCAGATCCGCACGGTATCTGTGCATCTCGGGCTTTCCGTGCGACCTTATCATCCTCTGTGACGAAAACGACGCCTATTCGCGTCCCGTCGAGTCGGAACTCAAGGCATTCTCGGAAAAGCTCGGCGCGGCAGGCGGAGTATATATCTTAGGCAAAAACGCCAACACGGACAGGCTGCTGTATCTGACGGGAGACGCGGAGCACGGCATGTACCGCGCCGAAAAGGCGGCGGAGGGCATGCTTCCGACATCGGAGCGCAGTTACTTCTTCGGTGAAAATTCTTTTTCGTTCGAAACGACGCGCAGCATCGGCGCGCCTGCGTGGAGCCACGTGATGACGAATGGGAAGCTCGGCTGGCTCGCCGCGGATGCGGGCACCTTCGGGATGTGGTCTGAAAACGCCCGAGAAAACCGTCTCATGCCGTGGATAAACGACCCGTATGCAAGAGCGGGCTCGGAAAAGCTCTGTCTTGAACGCGAGGGGCGGCGCATATCGCTTTTTGCCGCAGGGGATGAATTCGGATGCCGGGTCACCTA
Organism: Oscillospiraceae bacterium; assembly: GCA_045628845.1. Classification (GTDB taxonomy): domain Bacteria; phylum Bacillota; class Clostridia; order Oscillospirales; family Oscillospiraceae; genus RGIG7949. The sequence goes on along the minus strand of JAZQQE010000057.1, from coordinate 588 downwards.
TGGCCTCGGATACGCCATCTGGGAGCGCCGCATTGGCGGCGTGAGAACAAAAGTGTCGGGCTTCGTCCATCCTGAAAAAGACGTGAGAGTGCTGATGATCGAGGTCGAAGGCGCGCGTGAAAACGACCGGATTTGTTACCGAGCTTCCGTATTCCCGAAAGATGAGCCTTGGAGCGGAGTTACCCCTTGTGTTACTTCGGACGTGCACAGTATTTGTTACCATGACAGTGAAAGCGGGCAGACGCTGACTACGGCTTTTTCACAGAAAATTAGTCCGTGCCGCGACGGATACGTCTGCTTTGAGTCCTCTGAAAAGGTCTTCGTTTATACGTCTCTGAAGGGCGAAACGCTGCCTGACGCGGAAAAAGCGTTTGAAGTGACGAAGCTTTACTGGGAATCTCTCTGCACGAGGGATAAGTATTCGACCCCTTGGCCGAAGCTCGACGCATATATGAACGGATGGAACGTTTATCAGATCCTTGCGTGTAGGATAATGGCGCGGACATCGCTCTATCAGAGCGGCGGCGCGATAGGCTTCAGAGACCAGCTTCAGGACGTTTGTTCCGTTTTGGACCTGATACCCGAGCT
>JAZQQE010000056.1:0-20754 GCA_045628845.1 Oscillospiraceae bacterium | reverse complement strand
TCGTGCTGATAATAGCGGGCGCTCAGCCCTCCGCGCCGGAATTCACGATGGAGGACGCGCTCGAAAAGGTCGCCGCGCTCCGTGCCTCCGGGATGAAGCTCAAGGAGGCCTCAAGAGCCGTCTCCGCCGAGACGGGGATCTCCCGCAACGAAATATACAATGCCGCCCTCCGCGAAACGGAGGACGGCACCGAATAAGCAATATTCAATTTCAGCCGCCGACGTGCGTACGCAGCCAGCTGACCCACGTCTTATACTGCGCGACGTTCAGGTGTACTCCGTCCCACGTCCAGCTCTCGGGCAGGTAGCCGCCGCTGTCGGCAAGAGCGGCGTGCGTATCGACGAGAAGGCAGGTCTTTTCCCTCGCAAGCTCGGCAAGCGCGGCGTTCTTCCTGTCAACAAGATACTTGCTGAAGCCCGTCTTCTGCGCTTCCTTGCTGCGGCTGACGGGCAGTATCGTCTGTATGCATATTTCCGCGTTGGGGAGCTTCGCGCGGATATGATCGATAAGCTCGCCGTACTTCGTCTTGTAGCTCTCCGTATCGGAGCCTATCTCGTTTATTCCGAGCAGGATGTATACGCGCTCCCAGTTTTTCGAGGCGAGCGCCTCGTCGAGCGTCTTCTTCGAGCCCTTCGAGCATTCGAGCGTCTTGGACATGACGTTGAAGACGGACATGCCCGTGTAATAATAATACGTCGGCGTCGAGAGCCCTCCGTAGAGGGACAGGCCGTGCGTCAAAGAGTCGCCGAGGAACATGGTGTTTTCAAACCACTCGTCGTCCATCGGAGTATATACGGGCCCCGGCGGCGTTACGGGCACGGGCTCGGGGCTGATGCGCTCCTCCGGCACGAGCAGGCGGAGCATGACGGCCGCCGTCTGCGCTCTCGTGAGCGGCAGATCACCGAGGAACGAGCCTATGCTGTCACACCCGCCAATGATGCCCGCCGTATATACCGCTCCGACCGCTGCCCTGTATTCCTCGGGCACGCCGACCCAGTCTCCTATTCGGGAGGCTATATCGGGGTCAGGCTCCACGGTCTCGCCCATGACCTCGGAGAGGATGAGGTCGAGTATCACGGCGACCTTGTAGCGTGACAGAGACGTATATGACTCGTCGCGGGTGATAAACTCTTCCGTGATTATTCCGTGCTCCAGCGCGGCGTCGTAGAAGCGTTCGCCCCAGAGCTCGCCCTCCTCTTCGGGCTCTATCTCCTCCGGATAGAAGGTCAGGCCGACTATTTTGAGGAACTGAGCCGCCTCGAGCTCGTCGTCCGGGCCGAATCTTCCGTCCCCGTAGCCGCCTATCGTCCCCATTTCGGTCAGGAATTCAACGGGATAGGCATACCACGAATCTGCGGGAACGTCGGTAAATGCGGCAAAGGCATGTATGGTAAGCGCCGCCATGATAAGCACGGCGCAGGCGATCGTTTTGATAGTTTTTCCCATGTGCATCGTTCATATCTCCTTGAAGAAATACGCTGATTAGTATACAATAAAAGCAAGGATTTTTCAACAGTAACCGGAGGTACAAAATGGCTTTTGTCCATCTTCACGTTCACAGCGAGTATTCCCTGCTCGACGGCGCATGCCGCATCGAGCGTCTCGTTGCGCGCGCAAAAGAGCTCGGGCAGACTGCCGTCGCGGTCACGGACCACGGCGTCATGTACGGAGCCATCAACTTCTACAAGGAAGCTCTCCGGCAGGGCATCAAGCCCATTATAGGCTGTGAGGTCTACGTTGCTCCCCGCCGTGCGTCGGACAAGGAGCACGGCATCGACAATAAGTACTATCATCTTATTCTTCTCTGCCGCAACATGACCGGCTACAAGAATCTCTGCTATCTCGTAAGCTCCGGCTTCATCGACGGCTTCTACGTCAAGCCGCGCGTCGACAGCGAGCTTTTCAAGACTCATTCGGAGGGCCTTATAGCGCTCTCGGCGTGCCTCTCCGGCGAGATCCCCCGCCTTATCAGCGGAGGCGACTATCAGGCCGCCAAGCGCCGCGCGCTCGAAATGCGCGAGATATTCGGCGACGACGGCTTCTATCTCGAGCTGCAGGACCACTGTGCGGGCGCTCCCGAGAATACGGACGAGGCAAACCGCCTGCGCGAGGAGCAGCGCGGAGTCAATTCAGCTCTCATGCGCATTTCCGCGGAAACCGGAATCCCTCTTGTCGTCACCAACGACGCGCACTACATCACGCGCGAGGACGCATACGCGCAGGACGTTCTCATGTGCATACAGACGCAGAAGACGCTCAGCGACACCGACCGCATGAAATACCCGACAAACGAATTCTACGTCAAGTCAGAGGAAGAAATGCGCGCCCTCTTCCCCAATTATCCCGAGGCGGCCGACAATACCGTCAAAATAGCGGATATGTGCAACGTTGAATTCGAGTTCAACAACTATCACCTGCCGGAATTCGCCCTTCCCGAGGGCGAGACGAGCGCAGGCTATCTGCGCAAGCTCTGTTTTGAAGGACTCGAAAAGCGCTTCGACGAAAAAAGGCGCGTCGAGCTGACTCCGAGGCTCGAATACGAGCTCGGCGTCATCGGCAACATGGGCTTCAGCGAATATTTCCTCATAGTCTCCGACTTCATCGGCTATGCCAAGAGCGCCGGTATCCCCGTCGGCCCCGGGCGCGGCAGCGCGGCGGCGAGCCTCGTGGCCTACTGCCTCAACATCACGGACGTCGACCCGATCAAATACGATCTCTATTTCGAGCGCTTCCTAAACCCCGAGCGCGTCAGCATGCCTGATATAGATATAGACTTCTGCGTCAACAGACGAGGAGAGGTCATAGATTATGTAAACCGAAAGTACGGACGCGACCATGTCGCGCAGATAGTCACCTTCGGCACGATGGCGGCACGCGGTGCCATCCGCGACGTCGCGCGCGTCATGGGGCTGAGCTACGCGGAGTCCGACATGGCGGCGAAGCTCGTTCCCGCGACGCTGAACATCAAGCTCGACGACGCTCTGAAGCTGTCAAAGCCCCTGCGCGACCTCTACGACAGCGACGACAGGATGAAGACCCTGCTCGACACCGCGCGTGCCATCGAGGGCATGCCGCGTCACGCCTCAACTCATGCGGCGGGCGTCGTCATAACGAGGCTCCCCGTGCACGAATACGTACCTCTTGCGACCAACGACGATCTCGTCGTCACGCAGTACACGATGACGACGCTCGAGGAGCTCGGGCTTCTCAAGATGGACTTCCTCGGACTGCGAAACCTCACGGTGCTTTACGACGCCGTCGAGCTCGTCAGGAAGAAGGTTCCCGGTTTCTCGCTGCAAAGCATCCCGGATGACGACAAGGCCGTCTACGACATGCTCTCCGCCGGAAAGACGACGGGCGTGTTCCAGATGGAGAGCACCGGCATGACCGGCGTCTGCGTCGGGCTGAAGCCCGAGAGCCTTGAGGACGTCTCGGCAATAATCGCGCTCTACCGCCCCGGCCCGATGGAATCAATCCCGCGGTTCATCGACCGCAGGTTCCACCCGGAGCACATCGAATACAAGCACGAGATGCTCCGCGACATACTCAGCGTCACCCACGGCTGCATAGTATATCAGGAGCAGGTCATACAGATATTCCGCAAGCTCGGCGGCTTCTCTGCTGGGCAGGCGGACATGATACGCCGCGCCATCTCGAAAAAGAAGGAAGCGCAGATAATCAAGGAGCGCGAGGCCTTCGTACACGGCGATCCGTCGCGCAATATCCCCGGAGCCGTGGCAAACGGCATCCCGGAGAAGACCGCCAACGAGATATACGACGAGATACTCGACTTCGCGAGCTACGCCTTCAACAAGGCGCACAGCGTCGCGTACGCCGTCATCGCCTATCAGACGGCGTATCTCAAATGCCACTATCCCAAGGAATACATGGCCGCTCTGCTCAGCTCCGTGCTCGACGTGACGAGCAAGGTCGGCGAGTATATCTCCGACTGCCGGGCTAACGGCATCCCCGTCCTCCCGCCCGACATCAACGCATCAGGTGAGGGCTTCACCGTCACCGAGGACGGCATACGCTTCGGGCTCGCCGCGGTCAAGAGCATAGGCAAGGGCTTCATACGGAGCCTCATCGCCCAAAGGAGCGCAAACGGCGCTTTCGCCTCCCTCGCAGACTTCTGCGAGAGGATGTACGGTACGGAGCTCAACCGCCGCAGCGTCGAAAATCTCATTCGCGCCGGCGCGTTCGACTCTCTCGGCGCGAGCCGCAGCGCGATGCTCCAGGCCGTCGGCGCGGTCATAGACGGCGTCGCCTCCGACAGGCGCAGGAACATCGAGGGGCAGTTCGACCTCTTCGGCAGCACCGAAGATACCTCTTTCTCCGTTTCGATGCCGGATATACCCGAATTCCCCCTCCGCAAGCTCCTCGAGCTTGAAAAGGAAGCGACGGGGCTCTATCTCTCCGGCCATCCGATGGACGAATACCGCGAGGCCGCAAACCGCGGCGGCGCGATACCCATCTCGCGCATAGTCGCCTCCTTCGGCGAGGACGCGAGCGGCGAATTCGCGGACGAGGACATCGTCACGGTCGCGGGTATCGTGAACACCGTCAAGACCAAGACGACGAAGAACAACACGCTCATGGCCTACGTCACGCTCGAGGACGACACGGGCTCCATCGAGCTCATAGTCTTCCAGCGTCTGCTCAATGAATGGAGCGGCAGGCTCAGCGAGGACAAGGCGCTCTTTGTGACGGGCCGCATCTCCGTACGCGACGAAAAAGAGCCCCAGCTCATGGCCGAGGCCTTCAGGGATATCGACGACCCGCCCGGAAAGGGCTTCACAAGGCGCGACAGCGCGCCCCCTCACCGCCGCGAGCCGCCTTCCGACACACGGGCTGTGGAGTCCGCCGCCTCCGCGCAAGGCACGAATAAGCCCGCCTCGCCGCCTACGCTCTGGCTGAAATTCGCCAACGAGGCTTCACCGGAATACGAATACCTGAAAAAGATACTCGTCATGTTCCCCGGAACGGACCGCGTCGTATGCTACTTTGCCGATACGGGCAAAAAGCTCGCCTCGGCCTGCGTCGTGCATGACATTCTCGTCGACGAGATGCGCGACAGGCTCGGAAAAGAAAACGTCGTTGTAAAATAAAAATCACGCTGCAAAAAACGAACGGGACGGCCGGATAAGGACAGAGGCACAGGCGCATTTTTCGTTTTCAAGCGAAGGCGTATGCCGATACGGCGAGCGGGAAAACGGAAACAGGCAGAAAGGGATCTCTTGCCAAGCAAGCCCTTATTCCCAAGACAGAAAAAAAACCGGGATAGAAGCAAAAACTTCTATCCCGGACTTTTTTGACTTCTTTTTGCCGTTCCGGCAAGAAAAAAACCTCAGACGGCTGTTCCGAAAGGTTTGCAGCGTGTCTTTTTGTACTCAATCGGTGACGTACGGAAGAAGAGCGATCTGACGGGCTCTCTTTATGGCCTCGGTGAGCTGGCGCTGATGCATCGCGCAGGTACCGGTGGTCCTGCGGGGAAGGATCTTGCTGCGCTCGGAGAGGTAGCGGCGAAGCTTCGCCGTGTCTTTATAGTCGATATGGGTGGCCTTGTCTACGCAGAACTGGCAGACCTTCCTGCGCTTGTGGCCGCCGCGATTGAGCTGCTTGTTATCGCGTTCCTGTGCCATTAGTCTGACCTCCTATCAATTTTAGATCAAAACGGGAGTTCCCCGTCATCTTCAAGAGAGGTGAAGCCCTGCTCTATCGGGGGAACATTGTAATTGGGTTTGTCGTAGTCGTAATCGCCGTCTCTGTTTCTCTTGCCTTCGGCAAAATACACGTTGTCGGCAACGACTTCGGCGCTGCGGCGCTTTCCGCCGTCCCTGTCCGTCCAGTCACGGATCTGGAGACGACCGGATACCGCAACGAGCTGGCCCTTCGTGAAGTAGCGGGAAACGAACTCCGCAGTGCTGCGCCATGCGACTACGTCGATGAAGTCAGTCTGCTTTTCTCTGCCGTCCTTGGAAGAGAAATCTCTTTCAACGGCGAGAGAAAAACCTGCGACGGCTGTTCCCTGCTGCGTGCGGCGCAGCTCGGGGTCTCTCGTAAGACGACCCATGAGGACAATGTGATTAAGCATTAGATTGCCCCCTTAGTCTTCGATGACGGTGATCAGAGAACGGAGAACGTTCTCGGTGATACCGAGGACACGGCCGAGCTCGGCGGGGAACTCGGGAGCGGACGTGAACTTCGCAAGAACGTAGTAGCCCTCGGGCATATCGTCGATGAGATAAGCCAGACGCTGCTTACCGATCTCCTGCATCTCGTTCAGAGTGCCGTTTTCTTCGATGAGGGTCTTGAACTTCTCAACAATCGCGGCAGTATCCTCCTCGGAAATGGTCGCGTTGATGATGTACATAACCTCATAGTTTTCGGTTACCTTTGCCATTTCGTTGCACCTCCTTCTGGACTATTGGTCCGCCCTTGGCTATTCGGCGGACAAGAAGTTATAAATCACCCATAATGGGCTTATTTATTATACACGCTTTGCGGGGCTTGTCAACATAAATCTGCCTTTTATTTCCCGTTCTTTTCCCTTCCGAGGCTGCAGCAGAGCTCCGAGAACGCCTTTACGCGCGGGAGCACGTACATGAGCGGCAGTCCGAGGGCGAGCATGACGAGCGCTTCGCCCGCGAATATCTGCGCGGCGTATAAAATGAACGCCGTGGAAAAGGCGCTGGGCGAATACATCTTCGCGAGCACCGCGCCGACGACGAGTCCGTTTACGACGGCGGGCGGCAGGCACGCGAGCGGTCTGTTTCTTATCGCGGAGGTCGCAAAGGCGGCTGCAAGCGTCGCGAGCGAGCCGAAAACAACATCCGGCATTCCCGCTCCGCCTATGAGGTTTGCGATGATGCACCCCGCGAAAAGGCCCCATTTGGCGCACGGGATGAAAAAAGGCAGTATGCACAGTACCTCCGCTATGCGGAGCTGCATCGGACCGAAGCTGATGGGCGCGGCGGCAAGCGACAGACAGACGTATACGGCTGCTACGGCGGCCGCGAATGTTAGGCGGCGGAGCGTCACGTTCATGGCGTCACCGCCTCACGTGCGAACGTGCAGCCGCACCAGCTCTGCCTGTATATGCCGTATTCGCGGCAGAGCTCTATACTGCGGAGGTAGCCGTTACGTTTTTTGAAATCGCACGGGAGCCAAACGGTTCCCGTTTTTTCGGCGCACTCCATGCCGATCTTATTGATGAGCTCGGCGTTCTTATGCGGACTGATGGTAAGAGTCGTGGTGAAATAGTCCCAACCCCCGTCTCGGCAGAGCTCCGCTGTCCTTCCGAGGCGCAGAGAGAAGCAGGCGGGGCACCGCGCGCCGCCCTCCGGCTCGGATTCTGCTCCGCGCGCGGCTTCGAGGAAGCTCTCCGCATCTCTCCCCTGCTCTATCAGCTTCACGCCGGAGGCGCACGGCATCACGTCGAGCAGCTTGTGCATGGCCGCGAGGCGCTTGTCGTATTCTTCGGCGGGCATAATATTGGGGTTATAGAAGAAGACCGTGATATCGAAGTAATTTGTCAGATATTCGAGGACGTAGCTCGAGCACGGCGCGCAGCAGGCATGCAGAAGCAGACCCGGCCGTTTTCCGCCGAGCCCTTCAAGCACCTTATCCATTTCAAGCTGATAATTCGTCATCTCGTCCTCCGTCGGTTATTTTATCACACGCGGCGCGGATTGCAACTGTTTACATGATATACTTGAATTGGTGCCGGGCGAGTAGTATATTGTAGAAGTCACTGCGCGGGCACATTTCTGTGTTCCGCGCGATACCTGTTTGTCTGAAACGGAGGACGCCGTGAGAGCTCTTTCCTCTTCCCTGAAAACCTATCCCGATTTCGCAGAGCTCCTCAGCCGCATCGACGGCGGAGGCTGTCCCCTCGTATTCTCCGGAGTGGAGGCGATCCACGCGGCGCACATGGCGGCCGCGGTGCACGAATGCACGCAGCTCCCCGTCGTCCTCGTGTGTCCGGATGAGCTCTCCTGCGAGAGGATGCAGGCAAACCTCGCGGCTTTCTCGGAAAAGACCGTTCTGCGCCTCACGGCGCGAGAATTCACGTTCTACAACGCAGAGAGCGTCTCACGCCAGCTCGAGCACGAGCGGCTCTGCACGCTCGCGGCGCTCGCGCTCGAAAAAGCGCCGCTCTGCGTCGCGACTCCCGACTCTCTCATGCAGCGCTGTGCCCCGAAGGAGGTACTTGCCTCCTCCATCATAGAGCTGCACAGCGGCATGGAGCTCTCGCCCGACGCGCTCTGCGACGTGCTCGTCGGCGCGGGCTACAAGCACAGCGAGCAGGTCGAGGGCGTGGGTCAGTTCGCGCGGCGCGGCGGCATTGTGGACTTCTACTCGCCCGCAGAAAATTACCCCGTGCGCTGTGAATTTTTCGGCGACGAAGTTGACCTCATGGGTTTTTTCGACGTCTCTGACCAGCGCCGCATCGAAAATACGGACTCCGCGCTCATCCTGCCCGCCGCGGAGACTCTGCCGCAGCTATATACCGGCGGCGAGGAGGGCTTTATCTCGGAGCTCGAGCAGCTCCTTGCGCGCATAAAGCGCCGCAGGAGCCGCAGTGACGTTCTCATAGAGAACATCACCGGCGACATCGAGCGTCTGAAAGCACATCTTAGCTTTTCCTGCGCGGACAGATATCTCGGCATACTTTTTGACAAGGTCAACTGCGCCGCGGAGTATCTGCCGTTCGACGCGGTCGTTATTCTGTACGAGCCCTCGCGGCTCGCCGAACGCGCGAAAAACTACGTCTGGCGCATTTCGCAGGATATAGAGACACTGCTCGCCAATCAGACGATAGCGGACTCGCAGGCAGATCTTTTCAAGACGTGGGACGAATGCTGCGACGCGCTCGCGGAGCATCCCGTCATCATGGCGGACAGCTTCCGCGGCAGTACCTATCCTCTCGCGCCGCGCTCGCTGCTCTCCGTCACGGCAAAGCAGCTCCCCTCCTACGGCGGAAGCCTTTCGACCGCCGCGGGCGACATCGTACACTACATGAACGACGGCTACCGCGTCATCGTTACGTGCACCGACGAGCGAAAATGCGGGATACTGCGCGAATACCTTGAGAGTCTCGGCGTCCCCTGCTCGATAGACACGGCGCTCACTTCCCTGCAGGGAAGCGGCGGGTGCGTCATCACAGTGGCCTCCGTGAGCGCCGGCATGGAGTATCCCTCCATGAAGCTCGCGCTGATAACCGAGGGTCAGTTTGCCGCTCACGCGCCGAAAAAGGCCGCGCGCGGGGCGAAAAAGGGCAGCAAGGACCGCCAGAAGCTCCAGAGCTTCACGGACCTCTCCGTCGGCGACGCCGTCGTGCACGAGCAGCACGGCATCGGCCGCTTCCTCGGCGTCGTCAAGATGCCGGTGGACGGCGTTGAAAAGGATTATATCAAAATTGCGTATGCGGGCACGGACGTTCTCTACGTCCCCGCGACGCAGCTCGACATGGTCTTCAAATACATCGGCGGCGGAGGCGAGGACGAGAACGTCCGCCTCAGCAAGCTCGGCGGCACGGACTGGGCACGCTCCAAGTCACGCGCGAAGGCCGCGGCGAAGGAGATGGCGGAGGAGCTCATCAAGCTCTATGCCGAGCGTATGCGCCGCCCGGGTCACGCCTTCGCGCCCGACAGCATGTGGCAGCAGGAGTTTGAGGACGCTTTCGACTACACGGAGACGAACGACCAGCTCCGCGCCATAGCGGACATAAAGGCCGACATGGAGCGCGAGGCTCCCATGGACAGACTGCTCTGCGGCGACGTAGGCTTCGGAAAGACGGAGGTCGCCCTGCGCGCGGTCATGAAGTGCGTCATGGACGGATATCAGGCGGCAATACTCGTGCCGACGACCGTCCTCGCAAATCAGCACTACGTTACGGTCATGCGCCGCTTCGCGGGCTATCCCGTTACGGTCGAGATGCTGAGCCGCTTCCGTACCGCCTCGGAGATAAAAAAATCCCTCAAAAATATCGAAAACGGTACTGCCGACATCGTCATCGGCACTCACAGGATAATACAGAAGGACGTCAAATTCGCAAAGCTCGGTCTGCTCATAGTCGATGAAGAACAGCGCTTCGGCGTCTCCCACAAGGAGAAGCTCAAGGAGCTCGCGGGCAACGTCGACGTCCTCTCCCTCTCGGCGACTCCCATCCCCCGCACGCTGAACATGGCACTCTCCGGGATACGCGACATGAGCACGATAGAGGAGCCGCCGAGCGGGCGGCATCCCGTTCAGACCTACGTGCTCGAGCACGACTGGTCCGTGCTCGCGGACGCGATACGGCGCGAGATAGCGCGCGGCGGGCAGGTCTACTACCTGCACAACCGCGTCGAAACGATACAGCGCACCGCGGCGAAGCTTGGCTCGATGCTCGACGGAGTCAGCATCGCAGTCGCGCACGGAAAGATGAGCGAGGATCAGCTCTCCGAGGTCATGGATCAGGTCGCCTCGGGCGAGGTACAGGTGCTCGTCTGCACGACGATAATCGAGACGGGCATAGATATCCCGAACGTCAATACCCTCATCATAGAGGACGCGGACCGGCTCGGTCTTGCGCAGCTCCATCAGATACGCGGGCGAGTCGGGCGCTCCTCGCGCCACGCCTTCGCCTACTTCACCTTCCGTCAGGGCAAGGTCCTCAGCGAGATAGCCTCGAAGAGGCTCTCGACGATACGCGAATTCGCCGAGTTCAACAGCGGCTTCCGCATCGCGATGCGTGACCTCGAGATACGCGGCGCGGGCAATCTTCTCGGCGCGGAGCAATCGGGCCACATGATGAGTGTCGGCTTCGACATGTATCTGAAGCTTCTCGAGGAGGCCGTACTCGAGGAGAAGGGCGAAAAGCCGAAAAAGCGCGCCGAATGCTCGGCAGATCTCACGGTCTCCGCTTCGATACCCGATTCGTACGTTTCCTCGCCCGAGCAGCGCATGGACCTCTACCGCCGCATCGCGCTCATCGAGGACGAGGATGACGCGGATGACATGACAGACGAGCTCATCGACCGCTACGGCGACCCTCCGAAATGCGTGAATACCCTCATTCAGGTCGCTCTGCTACGCGGCGAGGCCGCCTCTGCCGGAATATGCGAGATAACCCAAAAGGGCGGCAGAGCCTTTTTCAAGCTCACCGATTTCGACATGGCGCGCATAAGCCTCCTCTACAACGAGGGCGACTTCAAGGGCCGCATCAAGGTCGAGGCCGGCACGAATCCCTCCGTGAGCATCAAGCTGACGAAAAAAGACGTTATCCACGAGGCTACTCAATTCATCAGAGCATACAAGGCCACTGAAAACGGCCCGAAGAAAGGAACACCGATATGAAAACTGCAACAAGGATAATGGCGGCACTCCTCATTCTCATGATGGTCTTTGCCGCAGGCTGCCAGAAGACTCCCGATACCGATCTGCCCGATTTTCCCGGCACGTCCGACACTCCCGACGCATCCGCAGAACCCGCAGCCGACCCTGCTGAGGAGGCCGCAAAGGCTCTCGGAGTCGGGCTCGATGAGGTCGCCGCAGTCGTCAACGGCGATGAGATTACCGTACGCGAGTTCCTCTACTGGGCCAACGCCACGATAGGAAGCTGGGGCGTTTCCGATATCGACTATGACGAGGACCTCGGCGGCGTCACGCTCCGCGAAGTCCTTGAAGAGAACGTGCTCGATTCCGTCAAGCTCTACCGCGTCGTCGGAGCTAAAAGCGACGAGCTCGGCATAACTCTTTCCGAGGAGGACGAGGCGACTATCGCCGACGCGCACGCAAATCTCCTTGAAAGCTACGGAAGCGAGGAGGCCTATCAGGCCGCGCTCTCCGAGGTCTTCCTCAGCGAGGACCTTTATAACTACATGCTCCGCACCTCCTTCCTCTACTCCTATCTCTTTGAAGAGATGTACGGCGCGAACGGCGAGCTCATCTCCGACGAAGATGCACTTCAGTTCGGCGAGGAAAACGGGTTCCTCCGTGCAAAGCACCTCCTGCTCTCCAAAACGGACGCCGACGGCAACTCTCTCTCCGACGAGGAGTACGAAAAGAGATTCGAGCAGATGCAGGGCTTCATAGCCATGCTCGACACCTCCGACGACCCCGCCGCAACGTTTGACGAGCTGATGAACGAATATTCCGAGGACCCCGGTCTCGCGACCGCGCCCGACGGCTATCAGTGGATAGAGGGCTGCATGGACCCGAGCTTCGAGGAAGCCGCAAAAAGCCTTGACTACTACGGATACAGCGGAGTCGTCGAGATGTCCACCTACGGCTATACGATAGTCATGCGTCTGCCGCTCGACCCCGATGAGATCGCTATTAACGACCCCTACGGCTACACGCTCCGCATGGACGCCGCGATGACGATCTTCGATTCCCTGCTCAGCGACTGGACGCAGGAGACCTCCGTCGAGTTCAAGCCCGCTTACGAAAAGCTCGATTATTCCAAGTGCTTCTGAATGAATCTTCTGCGCGTTTCCGGCAATAATAACGCCGGGACGTGAACGGTATGGATGAAAAGGAGCTCCGTGACTCGATCGGAGTCTCGTCCTCGACGGATTGTACCGGGCTTATGCCGACGCCGCCGCTCGACGATGAGGAATACAGCTCCTATCTCGAGCTGTATCAGACGGAGACAAGCGAAAAAGGCGAACCGTAAGGCTCGCCTTTTTCTGCGTTTTACGCTTTTACAGGAAGCATACGCACCACGATATCCCCGCTCCGACGAGAGTACAGGCCGCGCCGAGAAGGAACTGCGGTACGGTGTGGCGTTTCAGCTTCACGGACGCCCACATTATTATCAGGAACGCCGCCGCACAGACGGCGATAAACGCTCCGCCTGCCGCCGCCGCGATAAAAAAGCAAGGCCCCGTCACGCCGCTCGCGTGCCCGCTCGCCTTTATTTTCAAAGCCTTGTTTGCCAATATGAGCAGCATCACCGAGAAGAAGTACGTCAGGAACACCATGCGCAGCTCCGCTCCACACCGCGCTGTCAGCGCGTACAGAGCTCCGGTGACGTAGCCCGCGAAGGTGAATACGAACGCGAGCGCGCGCTGCCCGTCCCTCCCGCGGCGCCTCACGCTGCTCACGAGCATCGATACGGGGTAAGCCAGCAGCGGGATGAATACAAGCGCGGCAAACGGGACGGCGATATCTGCCGCTCCGGCAAACATGGCGCGGCGCATACATATCAGCGCAACAAACATCACCGCCGCCGAAAAAGGCGGAAGTGAAGCTATCCGTATTATCTTTGCCGCTTTTTCCGACATTGTTTTCATCTTGCGCCCTCCTTTATCTAATATTTATAATTATATCACCCTGCACTCGTCTTAAATCAGCACTTATTTGTAAACTTTTTCTTGAATGTCATATTAGTTTATGTTATCTTATAAGAAAAAGGAGGCGGCCGAATGTATTACGACAACGAATATACCGCTATGAAGCTCCGCAGATGGGAAACCTATCTCAATAATTATCGACTTCCGGCGTGGGATGATATACCCGATTTCGGGCTTTACATGGAGCAGGTCATCGACTTGCTGAAAACCCACCTCGATTACCTTCCTCCCGAGCTGAAGGAGGATGAGTTCATCACGTCCTCAACGATAAATAACTACGTGCGCATCAAGGTAATGCCCGAGCCCATCAAAAAGCGCTATTACAGAGTACATATCGCCTATCTGATCATTATCCTGACGCTCAAGCAGAGCCTCAGCATCGCGATGATCCGCTCTCTCCTGCCGAAGGATCTGCCGAAAGAGAGCGTTGAAAAGGCCTATACGATGTACGTCGCGCGCCACAGGGCGACTGCGGAATACTTTACGCAGCAGGTCGCGCTCGCGGCCGCGCCCATTCTCGGAAGCGAGTCCGACTCTGACATGGCGGTGAACGACACCGAGGATCTTATCGCCGCGGCGGCCATCACCGCAGGCTTCAGCCGCCTGCTCGCGACCAAGCTCCTGCTCCTAAAAGACGGCAAAAGCAGTCAGTCTGAAACATGATCTGAAACATCAAGAGCCTTGGCAAGTTCAACTTGCCAAGGCTCTTTTTTTACCGCTCTGTGTTACATACGTCCGAGATCCTGCGCGATGTAGTGCGCGTTATAAGTCGCTTCATGTATATTCTTCGGAATGATGCAGTCCCCGACCTGATAAAATTCGGGCACCGCCGTCCGAAGTAGCGCGGCTTCTTCCGAGAGCGCACGCTGGCCGACGGCATATACGACTGTATCCGCTTCGAAGAAGACACTCCCCTCTTCACCGTCGGGAAGGAATACGCCGGTACCGAATCGGGACGGCGGCGAAGGCTTCGCTCCTGTGTATTCGCAGAGAACGCCCTTCTCGTTTATCTCTATGGCTTTTGTCGCGGGGCTGACCTTTACGCCGTACTTTTTCAGCTCGCACGTAAGCGCCAGTCCGTGGAGGACGTTTCCTCCGTCATTGAGATCCGGCATCATCTCCACGACCGTAACGCGGCGTCCCATGGACGCAAGCCAAACGGACAGTTCAAGTCCGACGAGGCCGCCGCCGAGGATCACCACACGGTCGCCCGCTTTTTGGGGAGCATAGTATATGTCCTCCGCGCAAAATACGTTCCCGCCGTCTATCCCCGGTATGTTGGGCTTCACGGGCCTCGCACCTATCGCGCAGATGACCGCATCGGGGGCGATCTCCTTTATCATTTCCGCCGTGACCTCGGTATTGAGACGAACTTCGATGCTTTCGCGGCGGGAGATTAGTCTCTTCTGCAATTCTATGTACTGACCGAGCTTCTCCTTGAACGGGACCTTTTCCTCGCACAGCAGCGCTCCTCCGAGTCTTGCGCTCTTTTCACAAAGGATGACGCTGTGTCCATTGTCCGCGGCCGTTATGGCTGCCTCCATGCCGGCCATTCCGCCGCCGGCTATGAGTACGCGCTTTTTCACTTTGTTCAGCGGCGCAGAGTGCATCTCATACTCATGCCCGCATTCGGGATTTATGGCGCACGGAATGACGGACGACTGCATATGCGTCGAGAAGCAGTAGAGGCAGCGCATACATTTTCTGACCTCATCCGCTCTGCCTGTCATGAGTTTTCTCGGAAGGTCCGGGTCGCATATCAGTCCGCGTGCCATCTCGACGACGTCTGCCTGACCGGAGGCTATGATCTCCTCCAAAAGGTCTGGCTCGCTGAGTGCGCCGACCGTCGCTATCGGAGTCGTCCTGACGTGCTTTTTTATTTCGGCGGCGTATTTGACGTTCGCGCCGTCGGCAAGGAACATACTCGGATGTGTGACCGTAAACACCTCGGAGACCTCATGGCTGCCTGTGGAAACGTGGATCAGATCCGCGTGCCCCTCCAGCATCTTTGCCTGCGCGATGCCCTCCTCGATGTGGTAGCCGCCCTCGTAGACCTCGTCGCCTACGATGCGCATCTCGACGGGGAAACCGCTGCCGCAAAGCTGATGTATCCTGTCGCATATCGCGACGGCAAGCCTTGCTCTGTTCTCGATCGAGCCTCCCCATTTATCCCTGCGGTCATTGCTCTTGTCAAGGAACTGTGTTATCAGCCAGCCGTGGCCTCCGTGGACCGTGACCATGCCGTATCCGTGGCGTTTTGCATAAAGCGCCGCTTTTGCGTGCTGCTCGATGACCTCGAGTATCTTTTCCTCGGTCATCATGTGCACTTCCTCGCCGGTCGGCAGCACACAGTCGACCGGGCCGTAAAGCTGAGCTCCGAGGGAAGCGGAATATCTTGAAGCGTTTCCCGCATCGAGTATCTCCATACTGGCAACGGCGCCGTGACGCGAAATGCTGTTGGCGATATCCGTCAGCTTCTGCTTTTCCTTGTCATTCCATATATTTATCTGATTTGCGCGTGCACGTCCGTTCTCATTCGGGCAGGCATCGCCGATACAGACGGAAGCCGCGCCGCCTATCGCCTTACGCTCATAATACGCGCAGGTGTACCGCTCAGGTTCGATCTCAAGTCCGGTCGGGGAGCTGAAAATACGGTTGCGGAAAAACTGTTTTCCAAGGACGATTGGCTCAAAGAGGTGAGAATATTTGAATTCGGCCATTTGGACTCTCTCCTTTTTGCCGTCCGGCGGCAAATAATATACGTTAAAAATATTATAAAATATCCTTCGGCTGTAAACAACTCTGTTTTACAAAAAAAGGGCGCCGCGTGCATCCTGCGCGCGGCGCACCTCTTCTGAATATCATTCAAACTGCGCGGAATAGAGCTTCTTGTAGAAGCCGTCGGCTGCCATAAGAGATTCATGGGTCCCCTGCTCAACGACATCGCCGTGATCAAGCACGAGAATATGATCGGCATTCTGTATCGTTGAGAGACGGTGCGCTATCACGAAGCAGGTACGGCCCTTCATAAGGCTTCTCATCGCCTTCTGTACCTGCCGCTCCGTACCTGTATCGACATTGGACGTCGCCTCGTCGAGAATAAGCATGGAGGTATCGTACAGCATGGCGCGGGCTATCGTCAGGAGCTGTTTCTGACCCTTGGAGATATTGCCGCCGTCCTCGCTGATGACAGTATTGTACCCGTCGGGCAGACGCATGATGAAAGAATGTATCCTCGCAGCCTTCGCCGCACGGACTACCTCCTCCATGGTCGCGCCCTCCTTGCCGTAAGCGATATTCTCAAATATCGTGCCGCGGAATACCCACGTATCCTGAAGCACCATCGCGTATGCGGCTCTGAGGCTTTTTCGGGTATAGTCCCGGATGTCACAGTCCTCGACCTTGACGCTGCCGCCGTTGACGTCGTAAAAACGCATCAGCAGATTGATTATCGTCGTTTTGCCCGCACCCGTCGGGCCGACTATGGCGACGAGTTTGCCCGGCGCCGCATGGAGACTGAGGTCGTGCAGGATCACCTTTTCCGGGTCGTAGCCGAAGGAGACGTGTTCAAGCTCAACATTGCCCGTGACGTCGGTAAGCTCCTTCGCGCCTTCAAGGTCCTTGATCTCCTCCGGCTCATCGAGCAGCGAGAAGACGCGCTCTGCCGCGCTCAGCGCCGAGAAGAGCTCGTTGACTATATTGGCTATCTCATTTATCGGGCCGGAGAACTTGCGGGAATAAAGCACGAAAGAAGAGATCTGGCCGAGGTTGACTCCTCCCGCCATATAGAGCAGGCAGCCAATTATTCCGACGAGCGCGAGCGAAATGTTGTTGACCGCCATCATCGTCGGGCCCATGGTGCATCCGTAGTGCTCAGCGTCGTAGTAGGCGTCGGCGGCATCGGTGTTGACTTCATCAAAATGGTCGCAGACCTTGTTCTCATACGAATACGCCTGTATGGTCTTTTGGCCGGAGAACATCTCTTCCACGAATCCGTTCATCGCTCCGTAGCGTTTTGAACGCTTGCTGTATCTCGGCTGGGTCTTTTTACGCATCGAAACCGCGTAGAAGACAGAAAGAGGTATCGAAACGATGACGATGACCGACATCGGCGGAGAGATCGTCAGCATCATTATCAGCGATCCGATTATCGTTACGATACTCGTAAGTATCTGTACGACGTCCGTCGCGATGCAGGTGGAAACGACGTCGATATCGTACGACACTCTGGAGATCAGATCGCCTGCCGGGTTGCGGTCAAAAAATCCGACGGGAAGCCGCATGAGCTTTGCAAAAACATCGCCGCGCATCTTCCGGCCTATCCATTTGCTCAAAAGCTGCATGATGATCGAAATGGCGATATTGATAAGCGACGAGCCGACGTAGAACAGCAGCATTCTGAGCGCATAATACCCGACACGCTCAAAATTCACCTTTCCAACGCCCGCGGCAGCTTCATTTATCGCCGCTCCGGCAAGGCGAGGACCGAGCAGGGACAGGATGTTCGAGGATAGGCAAAGGATCAGCACGACCGTGAGTATCAGCCAATACTGCCCGACATAGCGCAGCAGACGCACGAGCGTACCCTTTGCATCCTTCGGTTTTTTCATTACGGAATCACGTTTTGCCATGTCACTTCTCCTCTCCCATCTGGGTCTTGTATATTTCCAGATATTCGGGACAGGTCTTCATAAGCTCTTCATGAGTGCCCTGGCCTATGACGCGGCCGTCGTCCATTACTATTATCTCGTCAAGGCTGAGGATGGAGCTCACGCGCTGAGCAATAATGACTGTCGTGGTGTCGCTGTGGTGCTCCCGCACCGCTTTGCGAAGACGCGCGTCCGTACGGTAGTCCAAAGCACTTGACGAGTCATCAAGCACGAGTATCTCCGGGTCGCCCGCAAGCGCGCGGGATATTAGTATTCTCTGACGCTGTCCGCCGGAGAGGTTCGCGCCTCGGATCGCCGCCTTGTACTTCAGGCCTTCCTCGTATGTATCGATGAATTCCGCGGCGCACGCTTCCTCCGCGGCTTCGCGCATTTTTTCGGGCGAAAGATCTCTTCCGAAGGATATGTTTTCCTCCAAGGTATCGGCAAAGATCACGTCGTTTTGGAAAACTGTACCGAACTTGTCGTGCAGTTCGTCCTTGTCGTAGGTGCGGATGTCTCTGCCGTCAATAAAGATATTGCCCTCGGTCACATCGTAAAAGCGCATCATGAGATTGATTATCGTTGTTTTTCCGCATCCGGTAGGACCGATAATGCCGAGAGAGCCGCCGCGCTTTATCTTGAAGCTCATGTCATAGAGGCTCTTCTGCCGCTCTTCCCCGTCGAAGCTCTCTGCGTTGGCCGAGTCCTCTCCGTAGGCGAACGTCACGTGGTCGAATACAATAAATGCGTCGCTGTCAGTTGTCGCCGCTTCGCTCTCGGGAATGGCCACTATTTTTTCTTTCTCGCGCACCACCATGGCAATACGGTTTGCAGACGCATTGGCCTTGCTCATCATAATGAAGAGACGGTTGAGGCCCATGACACCCATAAGTATCATATTAAAATAAGTCAGGAACGCGAGTATGACTCCCGGCTGTGTCTGCCCCGCATTGACTCTGCGCGCGCCTATAAATACGACAAGAGTAAGACCGACGTTAAGCGCGAGCGTTACAAGAGGTCCCGGCAGAGACATGATAATGCTCGATTTCTGCTCGGCGCGGGTCATTTTCTCGTTATCGCGCGCAAAACGTTCAGTCTCGTAGTTTTCCTTGGACAGCGCCTTGACAACGCGGATACCCGTGATATTCTCGCGCATGACCCGTACGACGTTGTCCAGGCATTGCTGGACCGTATCGTACAGCGGAATACCTTTTCTTGAAATAAGTATCGTGGCCGCCAGCATTATCGGCGTAAGGATGCAGAGGATGGAGGCGAGGCCCGCATCCATCGTACAAGTCAGGATTATTCCGCCGATCAGCATAATAGGCGCGCGGATACCGGCCGACTGGATGAAGCGGATGAAGTTCTGCACATTGTAAGAATCGGACGTCATGCGCGAGGTAAGCGACGGCAGGCCGAAAACGTCCGCCTGACTGCCGGAAAGATTGATCGTCCGGAAGAAAAGGTCCTTGCGCACTTCGTATGCCGTGTTTCGTGCAACGACAGCGCTCCTGCGGTTTGCAACGATGTTCAGCGTGCGAGTCACAAACGCAAGCGCAAGCATCACCGCTCCCCAGATAATGATACCGATCGTGCTCTTTGTCGGGGCCACATCGTCTATCATATGCTCCAACACGTACGGAATCAGCAGCTCCGTCGTTGTCGCGGCAAGCTTGACCACCACGACGAGGATGATGGCCCAGATATATTTTTTCATGTAGGTGAATATCAGTTTCACTTGCTTATCCCCAATGCGCCGAATAAAATAAATAAACGCTTTTCTTTTATGATATAACCAAACGATCAAAAATTCAAGTAAAATACTGTAAGCTCTTCCATTTTGATGAGAAACGCAGAAACATCGTGCTGGGAAAAAGAGTGCTGAAACGAGCTCGTTCCCGGTAGAATTTTTAATGGAAATAAAAAAGACAGCGGCCTTTTGGGCTGCTGTCTTCTTTTGGTGACCCAGCGGGGATTCGAACCCCGGACGCGCCCGGAGGCGCGTCACACGCGGCGGGTTATGTCCCCACTCGCTCCCGCCTTCGGCGAAACCGCTCGGGGATGACATGTGTCCGTGGCTCTCATTACCTGCGAAAGCAAAATAAAAAGGGCAGTCCTTTGGACTGCCCTTTTATTTTGGTGACCCAGCGGGGATTCGAACCCCGGACACCCTGCTTAAAAGGCAGGTGCTCTGCCTACTGAGCTACTGGGTCATATATATGGCTGGGATGGCAGGACTCGAACCTGCAATATCAGAGTCAAAGTCTGAGGTGTTGCCGTTACACTACATCCCAATATTGACTTCATCCGAGTCCTCGGGTGCTTTATTGGTAATGAATTGCCCCTTAAAAAAGGGGCAATTCATTACATCGTGTGGGGTGGGTAAAGGGACTCGAACCCTCGACACCCGGAACCACAATCCGGTGCTCTAACCAACTGAGCTACACCCACCATATTGCGATATTTATATATACAAGCGCCCGCTCCAAAGACCGTGTGGCGCTGGCGCGCCAGGAGGGACTCGAACCCCCGGCCTACTGCTTAGAAGGCAGTTGCTCTATCCGGCTGAGCTACTGGCGCATACAACTGGAAAGCAATGCGTACCTTTGTTACTTGGAGCGAGTGATGGGAATCGAACCCACGCCCACAGCTTGGAAGGCTGTTGTACTAGCCGTTATACTACACCCGCAGCTCGTTGCACATGAGTATGACTCTCAATCAGCCATACGATATTATCACACACCCCCTGCGTTGTCAAGATT
>JAZQQE010000055.1:0-8999 GCA_045628845.1 Oscillospiraceae bacterium | reverse complement strand
AACTTCTCGCTCTGGTTATGGCCCTGATGATGGTCTTCGGCATGATGTCCTTCGCTTCCGCGGAAGACAAGTACATCAATGTCATGCTGAGCACCAACGTCATGTCCCTGGACACCGACCTGGCTACCGACGGTGAATCCTTCGAAGTCATCGCCGACTGCATCGACGGACTCATGCAGATGGACGCCAGCGGCGCTGCCGTCCCCGCTCTCGCCGAGTCCTACGATCTGTCTGATGACGGCTGCACCTACACCTTCCATCTCCGCGACGCGAAGTGGTCCAACGGCACCCCCGTTACCGCCAATGACTTCGTCTTCGCCTGGAGAAGGATCTGCAAGGAAGCCGGCGAGTACGCCTACATGTTCGACACCAGCGTCGGCTGCGTCAAGGGCGCCGATGCCATCATCTATGACGGTGCCGATCCCGCGACCCTCGGCGTTTCCGCTCCCGATGACAAGACCTTCGTCGTCGAGCTCGAGGTCCCCGTCTCCTTCTTCCCCTCTCTGATGTACTTCCCCACCTTCTATCCCATCAACGAAGCCTTCTATACCGGCCTTGAAGACGGTACCTACGGCACCAGTCCCGAGACCTTCCTCTCCAACGGCGCTTTCGTGCTCGAGAGCTACGTCCCCGGCACTGCCAACCTCAAGGTCAAGAGAAACGCCGATTACTGGGATGCTTCCAGAGTCTCCCTCGCCGGCATCAACTATCAGGTCGTCGGTTCCTCCGACAGCGCCCTTACCGCGTTCAAGAACAACTCCCTTGATATAGTCATGGTCTCCGGCAACCAGGTCGCCAGCGCGAAGGCTGATGCCGACCTCGCCAGCAAGCTCAAGGTCACCGGCGCCGGCTACATGTGGTACCTCACCTTCAGCCAGACCGAGAACAACGCCGAAGGCGGCAAGCTCGCCAACGCCAACCTCAGACTCGCCATCTCCAACGCCATCGACCGTGTTGCCCTCGTTGACAACTACGTCATGGACGGCTCCCTCGCCACCTACACCTCCGTGCCTCCTCAGTTCGCCGCCAGCGCCACCACCGGTGCCGACTTCTCCGGCGATCAGGATATGTTCAAGGAATTCTGCAGCTACGATCCCGCCAAGGCCGCTCAGTACTTTGAGGCTGCCAAGGCCGAACTCGGAACCGACACCTTCACCTTCACCATGATCTACGGCAACAACGAAGGCGACGAAGTCGCGAAGGTCGCTCAGGCCATCAAGGCCCAGGTCGAAGAGAACCTCCCCGGCGTCACCCTCAACCTCCAGCCCATGACCAAGGCCGAGCGTCTTGACAAGATGCAGAACGACAACTACGACGTCGCTCTCACCCGCTGGGGTCCCGACTACGCCGATCCCATGACCTATCTCGGCATGTGGATCACCGACAACTCCAACAACTACGGTTTCTGGAGCAACGCCGAGTATGACCAGCTCATCGCCGACTGCACCACCGGAGCTTACATCTCCGATTATGACGCCCGCTGGAACGCCCTCTACGAGGCCGAAGCTCTCGTCATGAAGGAAGCTGTCATTGCTCCTCTTTACACCAAGGCCAACGCCAACCTCATCACCACCGGCGTCACCGGTGTCGATTTCCACCCCGTCGCCCTCAACCGCGTCTACAAGACCGCCAAGATCGGCTGATAGGCCAAAAGCTTAACACTCTACATCGGAGCGGCCTCTTATGAGACCGCTCCGATGTCCATCCGGCAAAATCCAACCGCAAAGGATTGCTTATCTATGACAAAGTACATACTCAAAAGAATAGGCCTGGCGCTGATAACGCTTCTGGTGATCATATTCGTCCTGTTCGTGCTCGTGCGCATCATGCCGGGCAACCCGTTCCCCTCGGAACGCATGAACGACGAGCAGATCGCCAACAAGCGCGCTGAGCTCGGGCTTGACGATCCGGTACTTGTGCAGTTTTATCACTACATGACGAAACTCGTGCAGGGCAACTTCGGCAAGGGTACCTCGCTGTACTACGGCGCGCCCATCAACACCGTGCTCAACACCTGTATCGCGAATTCCTTCCGGATCGGCGGTCTTGCCATACTGATAGGCACGGCCGTTGGATTGCTGCTCGGGATATGCGCCGCACTGAACCGCGGACACTTCCTCGACGGTTTCTGTACGGTCTTCTCCATAGCGGGCGTATGTATCCCGTCCTACGTGTTCCTCATATTCCTGCAATACTTCTTCTCCTTCAAGATCCCATTCTTCCCATACTTCTTCGATATGAACCGGTTCTTCTTCTCGTCGATACTTCCGGCGCTGTCGCTGAGCCTGTTCACGATGTCGACGATAGCGCGCTTCACGCGAAACGAGATGGTCGAGGTCATGGACAGCGACTACGTCAGGCTCGCCGAATCGAAAGGCATGTACGGCTCGAAGCTCGTCTTCAAGCACATACTTCGCAACGCGCTCATCCCCATCGTTACGGTGCTCGCGCCGCTCGTCGTTGATCTCCTCACCGGCGCGCTCGTCGTCGAGAAGATCTACGGTATCAACGGTATCGGCAAGCTGATGGTCGATGCCATAACGGGCGAAGGCGTTGACTACAACTACGTGCTCGCCCTCGGAATCCTCTACTCCGCGCTGTATATCGCCGTCATGCTCATCGTTGACGTCATCTACGGCATTCTCGATCCGCGCATCCGCGTTTCTGCAAAGGGTGGTGACTGATATCATGGATAAGATAAAGCTCGATCCGGCGACTTACCAGCCGACAAAGGAAGATTTCGAGTTCATTACCGACCGCGATATCTCCACCGATACCAACTTCGCCTCCCAGGGCTACTGGAAAGGCGTTATCATCCATTTCTTCAAGAATAAAAGAGCCGTTGTCGGTCTCGTCATCGTCCTGCTGATGGTCATTTTCGCCATCTTCGGGCCGATAATGAACCAGTACGGCTATAAGGATATAGTCTCCTACACCAACGAGGACGGCAAGCAGATATCCGCGAGCGGCCTTTCGCCTCGCATCCCTTTCCTGCGTGACCTCTTCGGCGGTGAGTGCGACGACCCGTTCGCCGACCGCACCTTCATCTTCGGTACGGACGACCTCGGCCGCGACCTCTGGACCCGTACGTGGTACGGCGCCCGCGTCTCCCTCATCATCGCGTTCGTCACGATAATCATCGACATGATAATCGGCATGAGCTACGGACTGATCTCCGGCTACTTCGGCGGCGCGGCGGATAACATCATGCAGCGCTTCGTCGAGATAGCGAACAGCGTCCCGAGGCTCGTCATAGTCTCGGTGCTCGCCATATTCATGACAAAGGGCATGGGCCTCGTCATAGTGGCCCTGCTCCTGACGGAATGGATAGGCATGAGCAAGATAGCACGTGCCGAGATGCTCAAAATAAAGGAGCAGGAATACGTCCTCGCCTCCCGCACGCTCGGCGCGCGCAGCTTCCACATCATCTTCAAGGAGATACTGCCCAACACGATAGGCCCCATCATCACGCAGGTCATGTTCTCCATTCCCACCGCGATATTCACTGAGGCGTTCCTCAGCTTCGTCGGCGTCGGCATAGTGCTCCCGCAGTGCTCCGTCGGCTCCCTCATCGAGGACGGCTTCAACAACATAACCACTCTTCCCTATCAGATACTCCCGCCCATCATCGTGCTTGCTCTTCTCATGCTCGGATTCAACTTCATCGGCGACGGCCTGCGTGAAGCTCTGGCTCCGAAGCTGGAAGATATGTGAGGAGGGTCGACATGGCTGAAAAGACCATTCTCCGCATCAAGGATCTCGACATATCCTTCCGCACGAACGCGGGAAGCGTGCACGCCATACGCGGCGTGAACTTCGAGCTGCGCAAGGGCGAGACGGTCGCCATAGTCGGCGAGTCCGGCTCCGGCAAATCCGTCACGATGAAGGCCACGATGGGTCTTCTCGACAGCAACGGCACGATAAATTCCGGCTCCATCCTCTATACCTACACCGACGACAAGGGCGAGGAGAAGACCGTCGACATCGTAAAGATGACGAAGAAGCAGCTCCGTCAGGAGATAAACGGGCAGCACATCGCCATGGTCTTCCAGGACCCCATGACGAGCCTCGACCCGACGATGCCGATATACAAGCAGATAACCGAGAGCATCATCCTCGGCGGCAAGGTGCCCGCCTCGGAGGCATGGGACAGAGCGCTCAACCTGCTTGAGCTCGTCGGCATCCCCGACGCCGAAAAACGCATGAAGAACTATCCCCACCAGCTCTCCGGCGGCATGCGCCAGCGCGTCGTCATCGCCATCGCGCTCGCCAACGACCCCGACGTCCTTATCTGCGACGAGCCCACCACCGCGCTCGACGTCACCATCCAGGCGAAGATACTCGAGCTCATCAAGGACCTTCAGAAGCGCATGGGCCTCTCCGTCATATACATCACGCACGACCTCGGTGTCGTCGCGAAGGTCGCCGACTACGTGAACGTTATGTACGCCGGCAAGCTCATAGAATCCGGCACGATAAACGAGATATTCTACGACCCTCGCCATCCCTACACGTGGGGCCTCCTCTCCGCCATGCCCGACCTCGACACGGACGACGAGCGCCTCTACTCCATCCCCGGCAGCCCGCCGAACCTGCTCCACGAGCCCGTCGGCGACGCGTTCGCCCCGCGCAACGCCTACGCCATGAAAATAGACGAGAAGGTCGAGCCGCCGTTCTTCAAGGTCTCGGACACCCACTATGCCGCGACGTGGCTGCTGCACCCCGACGCTCCGAAGGTCGAAATGCCCCGTGAGCTCAAGGCGAGGCTTGAACGTGCAAAGAAGGAGGCGGAGAAAATCTCATGAGTGAACCTCTGCTGAAAGTCGAAGGTCTGGTGCAGCATTTCCCCGTTTCCCGCAAGTACACCGTAAAAGCCGTCAACGGTGTTTCCTTCGAGATATACCCCGGCGAGACCTACGGACTCGTCGGTGAATCCGGCTCCGGCAAGACTACGATAGGCCGAAGCATCATCCGTCTCTACAATCCCACCGCGGGCACCATCACCTTCAACGGTCAGGTCATCTCCGGTGCTCTCGACCGCGAGACGCGCGATATGCTCCGCACCAATATGCAGATGATATTCCAGGACCCCATGGCGAGCCTCAATCCCCGCAAGAAGGTCTCCGATATCATCGGTCAGGGTCTTGACATCCACCACCGCTATTCCTCCTCCGAGGAGCGCGCGGAAATGATAAGCCAGCTTCTCATGAAGGTCGGCCTCTCCCCCGAGCACGCCGCCCGCTATCCGCATCAGTTCTCCGGCGGCCAGCGCCAGCGCGTCGGTATCGCGAGAGCCCTGATAATGAACCCGAAGCTGATAATCGCCGACGAGTGCATCTCCGCGCTCGACGTCTCCATCCAGGCGCAGGTCGTCAACCTCATGAAGGACATCCAGGTCGAGACAGGCTGCGCGTACCTCTTCATCGCGCACGACCTCAGCATGGTCAAGTACATCTCCGACAGGATAGGCGTCCTCCACCTCGGATACATGGTCGAGACCGGCACGACGGACGAGATATTCTCCAACCCCATCCACCCCTATACGAAGAGCCTGCTCTCCGCCATCCCGAACCCGAACCCCATCCTCGAGAAAAACCGCACCTCCACCGCGTACGATTACGCTTCGAGCGGCATCGATTACGCCGTCGGCACCGAGCACCTCGTAGACGGCACGCACACCGTGCTCGCGACGGACGAGGAGTTCGTCAAGTGGACAAAGTGACGTTTCTCTCCCCCGTATCTGTTCGATCCGTATAGCAAAAGCAGCGTCCGCTTTCGGGACAGCCATCTAAGGATTTTTTCTTGCCGGAACAGCAAAAAACAATAAAAAAAGCCCGGGACAGAAGCGAAAACTTCTATCCCGGGTTTGCTGTTACTATGAGTAAGGACTTGCTCCGCAAGAGATTTCATAGGTTTTTTGCCTATTTCCGTTTTCTCACTCGACGTATCGGCATACGCCTTCGTTCGAAATCGAAAATTCCGCCTGCGCCTCTCTCCTTATCTGGCTGTCCCGTTTCCGCAGCCGGTCTTTTGAGCGGGTTTATCAATATACCGAAACCATTCCGTACTGATTCGTTCCCGTCATGAGCGACTGGTACGCATCCGCATCGAACAGGCAGTCGTAGAAGTACGCTTCGGAGTTGATGTCCGTGCTCAGCAGGGTTCCTTCGAGACGTTCAAAGGAGCAGGCATAGAAGTATGCTTTGCTTGAATACAGCTCGAACATCGTGTATAGCTCACAGTCGCGGAACTCGGTCGAGGCAAAGTCAGCATACGTATTCGACAGGACCGCGCAGCCGTACTTGCAGCCATGTACAACGCAGTTATTGACCATCACGTCATTCGTATTCGCCGCGTTCACAGCGTACGCTCCGCAGCCGAAGAGCTCGCATTTCTCGATCATCACCGTTCCGCAGTTGACGATCCCTACGACGTCGCCCGTGCAGCTGCCGGGCTCGGGAGTATGGCCGATGACGAGTCCCTGCAGATAAACGTATGCGCAGTTGAAGAAGTCGAGCACTACCGCGTGGCGCGGCTCGCAGACGATGCGTGCGGGGTTGGCGGAATACTTCGAGAAAATGCACAGATTGTCATAGCCGGCTATGTCAAGCTGAAGTCCGTCGCCCACATCCTCGAAGTAGAGGCCCTGCTCGGGATACGCTCCGTCGTACGGCATGGCGTCGAGCTTTCCGATGTTCTTGTCGAGCCAGGCGGTCAGGTTATACTCTCCGGGGGCGAGGACTATCGCGGTATCGTCGGCGATGGCGTTCATGAATTCATCCACCGTGCTGACCTCAACGACATTGCCGTAGAACCAGGTCGCGGGCGACGGGCCTATCTCCATGCTCGCGCCGGAGCGCGGGTCGATGCGATACGTCATGCCGGAGCTCTCGTAAGTGATGTCGACACAGCCGTCAACATAGAAGAGCTCTGCGGGCCAGTATTCGTCCGTCATGTAATCGTATTTCTCGATCGTGTTTCCATCGGGGTCGATGACCATGAGATCGGGTCCGTAATAGCCGCAGATATAGAGATTATCATACGGGTCGAGGTCGAAGTTCGCGCTGGCGCCGCCGAATTCGGTGTTCCTCCATATCTCGGTGCCTGCGTCGTCCCCCTCGACGGCGAGGCAGATGAC
The DNA here is from genome assembly GCA_045628845.1 of Oscillospiraceae bacterium. GTDB lineage: Bacteria > Bacillota > Clostridia > Oscillospirales > Oscillospiraceae > RGIG7949. Next base: position 1,861 of record JAZQQE010000055.1, on the reverse strand, counting down.
GTCGCCTCCGACGAGGATAAGATATCCGGTGCTGATGAGGCCTATCGGCTGGATGCCGTCAAGCTCCGTCAGACCTATGTAATCCGTCTCATACTCCCAGAGGACCTCGTCGTTTTTGTCATAGGCTCTGAGTATGCCGCGCTCCGTCGCATTCTTGCCTTCCTTTTTTTCAAGGTCGAAGCGCACGGGCACGGCGGGCTCGGGCTCGTCGGGCTCGGGAGCGTCCGTCGGCGCTGCCGTGGGCTTGGGCGTCGGCGTGGGGTCCGCCGCGTCCGCCGTTCCCTCGGGCTGCGGAGAGGGCTTTATCGCTCCGCAGGCAGCGAGGGAGAGCACGAGAATCAGCACGAGCAATATCGAAATAAAGCGTTTCATATATGACCCTCCGTTCAGAATCATTTATATATACTTTACCAATATACTTTACCAAATCATATCGGATTCGTCAAGAAATCCGGGCCTTCGCGGCGCGAGTGATTTTCCGCTGGACAATCGGCGGCAAAACTGTTATCATACGGAGTGCCGAGCCGCAGGGCTTCGGGTATGACCGGGTGTAGCGCAGCTGGTAGCGCGCCAGCTTTGGGAGCTGGATGCCGCGAGTTCGAGTCTCGCCACTCGGACCAAATAAGGTAGTAGATTTTGATAGAAAGTCTACTACCTTTTTCCTTTGCCAAAATGCCTTGATTTCAAGGGATTTTGAGCCTTTCAAGGCATAAAGCAACCCGCTCTGGAGTCATTTCCGGGACGGGTTTTTCTCGTTTTCGGCGGTCGCAGCGGACTGCCATAAAAGTATAGGTTTGCTTTGTGGGTATATCGTTTGCTTTGTGATATTAGCAGATACCAGTTCATACGAATTACTGGCAGATTCATATCAATTCATAGAAAAATCAAGAAAACAAGTGGAAATCGTTCATGAGTTGTTGGCAAGGATGTTGTATGCGATAGTATAACAATAATTCCCGTATTTTGAAGATGTTTCGGCTATTGCGCTTTCAGATCGCGCCCAATACAATTCCACAATGTTATTGTCATCCATTCTCTGCCCTCCTATATGTTTGATAAGGCCCTCCACCTATCAACACGTAAAAAAGATGATTTGGTCGCATGATTACAAAATACGTTTTGCCCAGACATTGACTATTGTTTTTCACTGCAACCAGGCAAGCAATCGTATTAACAAACCAATCCTTTAACGAGACGAAATAGCAGTAGCAAGTCTCCAAACACCGTGTTATAATGAGTATGCGATTTTTAATGAAGTACGATCACGCAGGTGCAGCACTTCAAGAGCCATTCACGTCCTGACCGTGAAGACGGGATACACAAAAGAGCTGCCGTTTGCACAACTGCATCGTTTATAAATAAAACTGAGAAAGGACTAAACGACATGAAAACGAAAGAAGAACTGAACGAGCTCAAATCGGAAGTTGAATCCCTTAACAAAAAGCTTGCAGAGCTGACCGAGGACGAACTGAAACAGGTCAACGGCGGACTGGCTTTCATCAAGATGGTTTGCCGCAATCCCAATTGCAATTATGTTATCTTCTGGACCGGTTGTGACGGTTGGGGGCCCTTTGAGTGCTCCAAGTGCGGGCAGAAAACGCTTTATAGAGATTAAAGACGACAGAATGGCGCAGGTCCCCGCCGACACGCAAGAATGAGGACAAAGATGAATATCGTTCATCGGCGGCGCGCCGGTATACTTACGGGGCAAATACCCCGCTCTGCGCACCATTTGCAGCTATTATCGCATATCGAGTGTTCATAAGCGAAATCCCTTATGAACACTCGATTTCTTTCGTGATCATTTGAATACAAACAAAGGCGCGGTCACCCGTCTATTTTGCTTAATGTTCAACAACAC
>JAZQQE010000054.1:0-18101 GCA_045628845.1 Oscillospiraceae bacterium | reverse complement strand
AGCGCCGCTGGCGTCCATCTGCATGAGTCCGTCGGTGCAGTCGGCGATGACTTCGAAGGAGTCGCCGTCGGTGGCAAGGTTGGTGTCGAGCGACATGACGTTGGTTCCAAGCATGACGCCCAGGTACCTCGAGCCGTTGTCAGCGTCGGCGGGCTTGCTGGCGCAGGCGGCCAGTCCGGCGAGCATCAGAACGGCAAGAAGCAGAGCAATGATTTTCTTCATTACATTTGGTCCTTTCGTTTTAATGATTTTTCGGTTTAATTGGATAACGAAAATGGTGATACGTAACTAAAATTTTAGCAAAGAAATGAGATTATTACAACTATAAAAAGCTCGAAAAAGTAGCCAAATTGTCAACGCAAGTTTGGGCAATATGACAGTCAAAATGAAAAATGCGGGTTATGTAAATTCATTCTTACAAAAAAAGCCAAATCCATGTAAAAACCGTTGCTTTAAGCAATAATATTATTTAATTAGTAAAAGGGCGCGGAAATCTGCGGAAAAGATGATAAAAAAAGGAAAGTCCTCCGGCTCATCGGCACGGGGGACTTTCCTGATTCTGTAAAAATGAATTGCGCGCCGTGAATTTCCGCGGGTTATTTCCTGCGCTTTTTCTTGGGAGCGGCGCCGTTCTCGCCGAAGGTCTCGGCAAGGCGCGACAGGAGCTCCTTCTGCTCGGAGGTGAGGCCCTTCGGAGTCTTTACGGTGACGGTCACGAACTGGTCGCCGCGCGGTCCGCCGTTGACGGAGGCGATGCCCTTCCCGCGTATCCTGAAGACTGCGCTCGTCTGCGTGCCCTCGGGTATCTTGAGCTTGACGCTGCCGTCGAGCGTGGGTACCTCGATCTCCGCGCCGAGCGCGGCCTGAGTGAAGCTCAGCGGGAGCTCGTAGAGCACGCTCGTGCCCTCGCGGGCGAAGTATTCGTGCTCGAGGACTCCGATGGTGACGAGCAGGTCGCCGTTCGGGCCGCCGTTCGTGCCCTGATTGCCCTGCCCGCGCACGGAGACCGTCATCCCGTCGTCGACGCCGGCGGGGATGGTCACGGATATCTTGCGGTTGCGGCGCACGCTGCCCTTGCCGCGGCAGGTCGTGCAGGGAGAGTGGATTATTTTGCCGGTACCTCCGCAGGCGGAGCAGGGAGCGGTGGAGCTCATGACGCCGAAGGCCGTGCGCGTCTGAGTGCGCACGGAGCCGGTGCCGTGGCATTCGGAGCACACCTCGGGAGTGGTGCCCTCGGCGCAGCCCGTGCCGTGGCAGTCGGCGCAGGGCTCAATGCGGCCGACGCTTATCTCCTTCGTGACGCCGAAGGCGGCTTCCTCGAAGGTTATGTTGAGCGAAACGCTTATGTTCTTGCCCTTGCGCGGGGCGTTCGCGGAGGCCCTTGAACGGCCGCCTCCGCCGAAGAAGGACTCGAAGATGTCGCCGAGGTCGACGCCCATGTCGCCGAAGCCTCCGAAACCGCCGAAGCCGCCGCCGCCCGCACCGCCGTAGGTGGGGTCGAACGCGGCGTGGCCGAACTGATCGTACTTGGCACGGTTCTGCTCGTCGGAGAGGATCTCGTAGGCCTCCTGTATTTCCTTGAAGCGGGCCTCGGCTTCCGCGTCGCCGGGGTGGAGGTCGGGATGGTTCTCCTTGGCGGCCTTGCGGAACGCCTTCTTTATCTCGTCCTGACTTGCACTCTTCTCGACGCCGAGTACCTCATAGTAATCTCGTTTATTAGCCATATTTTTCTCCGATAAACTCTATATGGGGTGACAGCAATGTACGGCGGGGGAGAGCCCCCGCCATACAAAGACCGGTCTTATTTCTTGTCGTCGTCGACGACCTCGTAGTCGGCGTCGTAGTAATCCTGGCCGCCGGGAGCGGCGCCGCCGGCATCGGGACCCTGCGCTCCGGGAGCGCCCTGCGGGTTCTGGCTGTATATCTTTTCGGAGACGGCGTAAAAGGCCTGAGTGAGCTCCTCGGTGGCCTGCTTGATGGCAGCGGTGTCGCCGCCGTCCTTGACGGCCTTGACCTTGTTGAGGGCCTCGTCGAGCTTCGCCTTGTCGGCGGAGTCGAGCTTGTCGCCGAGCTCGGAGATGGTCTTCTCAGCCTGATACACCATCTGATCGGCCTCGTTCTTGACGTCGACCTCCTCCTTGCGCTTGGCATCCTCGGCGGCGTACTGTTCGGCCTCGCGGATGGCCTTGTCGATCTCTTCCTTGGAGAGGTTGGAGGAGCTGGTGACGGTGATGTGCTGCTCGCGGCCGGTGCCGAGGTCCTTGGCGGAGACGTTGACGATGCCGTTGGCGTCTATATCGAAGCTGACCTCAATCTGAGGCACGCCGCGGCGGGCCGGGGCGATGCCGTCGAGATGGAAGCGGCCGAGGGACTTATTGTAGGCAGCCATCTCACGCTCGCCCTGCAGGACGTTGACTTCGACGGAAGTCTGGTTGTCGGAGGCGGTGGAGAATATCTGGCTCTTGTGGGTGGGGATGGTGGTGTTGCGCTCGATGAGCTTCGTGCACACGCCGCCGAGGGTCTCTATGCCGAGGGACAGCGGGGTGACGTCGAGCAGAAGGATGCCCTCGACGTCTCCGCCGAGCACGCCGCCCTGGATAGCGGCGCCGACAGCGACGCACTCATCGGGGTTGATGCCCTTGAAGGGCTCCTGACCGGTGATGTTCTTGACGGCCTCCTGAACTGCGGGGATACGGGAGGAGCCGCCGACGAGCAGGACCTTGGAGAGCTCTCTGGGGGAGAGTCCGGCGTCGGAGAGGGCCTGACGGACGGGGCCGGTGGTCTTCTCGACGAGGTGGTGGGTCAGCTCGTTGAACTTGGCGCGGGTGAGGGTGACGTCAAGGTGCTTGGGGCCGGTGGCGTCGGCGGTGATATAGGGCAGGTTGATGTTGCTCGTGGTCACGCCGGAGAGCTCGATCTTGGCCTTCTCGGCAGCCTCGCGCAGGCGCTGCATGGCGACCTTGTCGCCGGAGAGGTCGATGCCGCTGTCCTTCTTGAACTCGGCAACGAGGTAGTCGATGATGCAGCTGTCGAAGTCGTCGCCGCCGGGCCTGTTGTTGCCGGCGGTCGCGAGGACCTCGATGACGCCGTCGCCGATCTCGAGGACGGAGACGTCGAAGGTGCCGCCGCCGGGGTCGTAGACCATGATCTTCTGATCGTTTTCCTTGTCGAGGCCGTAGGCGAGGGCGGCAGCGGTGGGCTCGTTGATTATGCGCTGCACCTCGAGGCCGGCGATCTTGCCGGCGTCCTTGGTGGCCTGACGCTGGGAGTCGGTGAAGTACGCGGGGACGGTGATGACGGCCTTGGAGACGGTCTCGCCGAGGTAGGCTTCGGCGTCGCTCTTGAGCTTCTGGAGCACCATCGCGGAGATCTCCGGGGGAGAATACTTCTTCGCGTCGATGGCGACCTTGTAGTCGGAGCCCATCTCACGCTTGATGGAGCTGACGGTGCGGTCGGGGTTGGTGACGGCCTGACGCTTTGCGACCTGACCGACCATGCGCTCTCCGGTCTTGGAGAAAGCGACGACGGACGGGGTGGTGCGTGCGCCCTCGGCGTTTGCGATGACGACGGGCTCGCCGCCTTCCATGACGGCCACGCAGCTGTTGGTGGTACCCAAATCTATACCAATGATCTTAGACATGTGTTTTTCCTCCTGTAAAATTGATTAGTGAACGCGGACGAGCCGCGGTGCTGTTATGATTCAGTTGGCGACCTTGACCATGGAGAAGCGGATGACCTTATCTCCGAGGGTGAAGCCCTTCTGGAATTCCTCCGCGACGACGTTTTCGCCGAGAGATTCATCCTCAATGTGCGAAACGGCGTTCATGAAGGCGGGGTCGAAGGGCTGACCGAGAGCTTCTATGGGCTTGACGCCGAGCTTATCGAAGATGCCGGTGAGCTGGGTCATCGTCATCTCGACGCCCTTTGCGTACGCTTCGTCCGAGCAGGGCGCGGCGATGGCGCGGGCGAGATTGTCGTATACGGGGAGTATCTGCGATACCGTGTCGGCGCGGACGTCGGCGAAAAGCGCCTGGAATTCGCGCTGACTGCGCTTGCGGTAGTTGTCGTACTCAGCCGCGAGGCGGAGGTAGCGGTCCTTTTCGGCGGCCAGAAGCTCATCTGCGGAGGGCGCTGCGGGCTCAGCCGCGGTCTCCGGAGTCTGTTCCGCGGTCTGTTCGGCGGTCTGTTCCATATCGGGAGCGGTGTTTTCCGCAGCTTCCTCTTTTTTCTTTGCCATGTCAGTATTTCATCCTTTCAGCGTTCTTCGGGAGGCCGGCCGGGGGGACCGGAGCCGAGCTGCGGCAGATCGTCCGCTCCTCCGAGGAGGACCTTTAGTCCCCTTGCGAGGTAGGAGAGCTGCGCGGATACCCTGGCGTAGTCCATTCTCGTGGGACCGACGACGCCGATGAGACCCTTCACGTCGTTGCCGAGCTCGTAGCTCGCTACGACGACGCTCGAATCGGAAAGCTCCTCGGCGACGTTTTCGGGGCCTATGAATATCTTCACGTCGCTGCTCCCCTCGGGCGCGGGCAGCTTCATGAGCTCCCTGTCGTCGGAGAGATAGGCGAGTATGCGCTGAGCCTTGTCCGGGTCGCGGTATTCGGGGTGATCGAGTATGCTCGCCGCGCCGGAGAGGAAAGCGTGCCGCGGTGCGGACTCTTCGAGAGCGGATATCGCGAATCCGGCGACGGAGGCGACGACGCCGTCCGTATCGCCGCAGGCTCTCTCGCAGGCTTCGATGAGCTCGTGCGTGATCTCGCAGCTTTCAAGCCCGGTGAAGCCGGAGTTGAAGACGGTCGAGAGCTTGCGCACCATCGCGTCCTCGAGCCCTGCGGGGAAGTGCAGGAGCTTGTTTTTGACCGAATCGTTGTCGAGCATGACGACGACTATCAGGGTGTTTTTGTCAACGTGGATGAAGTCGAAACGCCGTATCTTCGTGCCGGCGGAGCCCGCCGTGAGCGCGTAGACCGGGTAGTGGGTGAACTCGGCGACGAGCCGCCCCGCGTCTTCAAGCAGGGAGTCGAGCTTGTTGATACGCTGGCGCAGCGCCGTGTTGAGCTCGAGCGTTTCCTGCGCGGAAAGCGCGCGGTCGTGCATGAGCTCGTTGACGTAGACCCTGTACCCTTTCGGGGAGGGAATGCGCCCGGCGGAGGTGTGCGGCTGCTCGAGCAGACCGAGCGAGGTGAGCTCTGCCATCTCGTTGCGGATCGTGGCGGAGGAAAGACCGAGGTCGGCGCAGATCGCCTTGGAGCCGACGGGCTCGGCGGTCTCAACGTAGCTTTCCACGATAGCGCGAAGTATACGCTTTTTCCTGTCGCTGATTTCCATCGTTTCGCCTGTCTCCATAGTATTAGCACTCTTGACCTTTGAGTGCTAAACACAATGTACCACCGGCGGTTTTGATTGTCAATACCCAATATGTAAATAATTTGAGTCCCGCGGCGGGGGAGGATATGTACCGCGCCGGAAGACGGCGCGGGGTAGGTTCAAGCCTCTTCGGGCACGGGTCTGTCTCTGAAGAACAGGGATATGCACCAGAGTCCGGCGAGCCCCACCAGAGTAAAGATGATGCGGCTGACGGTAGCGGTCTGGCCTCCGAAGATCCATGCCACGATGTCGAACTTGAAAATACCGATGCTGCCCCAGTTGAGAGCGCCTATGACGATCAGAGCCAGGGAAATGCGGTCCATTATCATAAGGAACCTCCGGTACAGGCGGGTGCCGGAGCGGGAATAGAGCCCCGCGGCCGGAACGGGCCTTTATTTCGGCGTTAGTTTGACCCGTTTTTCGTCTCATATTCATGTTGCAGGTGCACCGCGCGCGTGCTATAATCAATAAATAACTTTCGGGAAATATCCCGGCAAGGAGCTGTATCGTTATGAAAAAGGAGATACTCAAAGTTCTCGAAAAGGACAGCCGGCTCACAAGCGCGCAGATAGCGGCGATGCTCGGAATAAGCGAGGAGGAAGTCGAGCGCACCATAAAGGAGTGCGAGGATGAGGGACTTATTCTCGGCAGGCTCACGCTCGTGGACTGGGACCGTGCGGGCGAGGAGCTCGTCACGGCTCTTATCGAAGTAAAGGTAACTCCGCAGCGCGGCGATGGATTCGACCGGATCGCGGAGCGCATATATCAGTATGAAGAGGTGGAAAGCCTGTATCTCATGAGCGGGGCGTACGACCTCGCGGTCCTCATCTCGGGCCGCACGCTGAAGGAGGTCTCGACCTTCGTCTCCTCGCGCCTTGCGACGATAGACGGAGTCGTCAGCACCGCCACGCACTTCATTCTCAAAAAATACAAGGATAAGAATATCCCGTTCACGACACAGCCGGAACAGCAGGAAAGGATGATGTTCTGTTGAGCGACATAAGCTCTTTACTGTCGGACAAGGTGGTTTCTCTCGCCCCGTCCGGCATCAGAAAATTTTTCGATATTTTGAACGATATGGACGACGCCATATCCCTCGGCGTCGGCGAGCCCGATTTCGTGACCCCGTGGCACATCCGCGATGCGGGCGTGTACTCCCTTGAAAAGGGCTTCACGAAGTATACGAGCAACGCGGGCATGCTATCTCTGCGCCGCGCCGTCGCGGGGTACATGGAGCGCCGCTTCTCTCTCGGCTACGACCCGGAAAACGAGATAATCCTCACGGTCGGCGGCAGCGAGGCCATAGACCTCGCCCTCCGCGTCCTGCTCGACGAGGGCGACGAGGTCATCATCCCGACACCGTCCTTCGTTTGCTACGAGCCTCTGACCCGCGTCGCGGGCGGCGTGCCCGTCATAGTCGAGACGAAGGAGGAAAACGAGTTCCGCCTCACTCCCGAGGAGCTGACCGCCGCGCTTACCCCGCGCACGAAGGTGCTCGTGCTCCCGTATCCGTGCAACCCGACCGGCGGCATCATGCGCCGCGAGGACCTCGAGGCACTCGAGGTCATACTGCGCGGCCGCAACATCGCGATAATATCCGACGAGATATATTCCGAGCTCACCTACGGCGAAAAGCACGTCTCTCCCGCGAATATCCCGGGCCTTTTCGACCGTACGATAGTCATCAACGGCTTCTCGAAGACCTACGCCATGACAGGCTGGCGCCTCGGGTACGCCTGCGGGCCCGCGCCCGTCATGAAGCAGATGCTCAAGCTCCATCAGTTCGCCATTATGTGCGCCCCGACGACCGCGCAGTACGCGGCCATCGAGGCCCTGACAAACGGTGACGCGGACGTCATCCGTATGCGCGATGACTACGACCGCCGCCGCAGGCTGCTTTTGCAGGGCGTGCGCGACGTGGGCCTTGAATGCTTCGAGCCGCGCGGCGCATTCTATATGTTCCCCTGCATAAAGAGCACGGGACTTACGTCTGATGAATTCTGCGAGCGCTTTCTCATGGAAGAGAAGGTCGCGGTCATATCCGGCTCCGCCTTCGGCGAGGCGGGCGAAGGATTCGTGCGTATGTGTTATGCGGCTTCGACCGAAAATTTAATGGAGGCCCTGCAAAGACTCGGCAGGTTCCTCGACAAGCTCAAAAAGGACGGCACCTGATAATGAAGTATATACTGGTAATAGGCGACGGTATGGCCGACGACGCCGTAGAACAGCTCGGGGGAAAGACTCCGCTCCAGGCGGCGAACAAGCCCCATATCGACGCGCTCGCGCGCAAAAGCCTCGTGGGAAGCGTCAAGAACTGCCCCGAGGGACTTCCTGCGGGCAGCGATACTGCGATACTCTCCATCTTCGGATGTGACCCGCATTTCTGCTATACGGGCCGCGCGCCTCTCGAGGCTGCGGCGCAGGACCTCGTGCTCGCTCCGGGCGACAGCGCGTTCCGCTGCAATATGGCGGCCATCTCCGACGAGGACGTCCCGTTCGAGGATAAGCACATGCTCTCCCACAGCGGCGGGGGAATAGACGGCGAGAGCTCGCAGGAGCTCATTAAGTGGCTGTATACCGTGCCCGAATTCAAGGCGGCCGCCGAGCGCGCGGGCGTCACCGTAAAGCCCACGCTGTCGTACCGGCATATCGCGGTGCAGGCGGGCGGGGACATAAACGGACTGAAGCTCAATCCGCCGCACGATCACCTCGGCGAGCGTGTGGGCGACATACTGCCCTCCGGCAACGCCAACGCGGCGGTGCTGACCGAGCTCATAAAGCTCTCCAACAAGTATCTCGGCGAGCACCCCATCAACAAGGCGCGCGCCGCCGAGGGAAAGATACCCTGCAACTGCATCTGGTTCTGGGCGGAGGGTACCGCCGCGGCGCTCCCGTCCTTCACGGAAAATTATAAAAAGAGCGGCTCAGTCATCTCCGCCGTGCCTCTGTGCCACGGCATCGCAGCCCTCGCGGGCCTCGGAAGGATATACGTCGACGGAGCGACCGGCGAGCTCGATACGAACTACGCCGGAAAGGCAGACGCCGCGGTCGAAGCCCTGAGATCGGGACTTGACTTCGTCGCCGTGCACGTTGAGGCACCTGACGAATGCACCCACAATCACGACCTGCCAGGCAAGATAAAGTCCATCGAGAATATCGACGAGCTCGTCGTCGGCAGGATAACGGAGCAGATGGCGGCTCTCGGTGAGCACTACCGTATGCTGATACTCAGCGACCACAAGACGCTCACCGCGACCGGAGCGCACGGGGGAGCGCCCGTGCCCTTCATGATATACGACAGCGGCGCGCCCGTCTGCGGTCCGGAGGACTACTCCGAGCCGAGCGGCGAAAAGGGCCCGTACGTCGAGGCCGGAACGAAGCTCATGTCGCTTCTCTTCGGCATGGAACAAATCTGAATCAGGAAGTATCTTTATATGACTAACAGAGTTTTCAGCCGCGCCGATATACTCCTGCCCGGCAGCGGTCTTGAAAAGTGGAGCGTTATAGCCTGCGACCAGCACACCTCCGAACCCGAATACTGGCAGAGAGTCCGCGCCGCCGTCGGCAGCGCGCCGAGCACGCTGAACATGATGCTCCCCGAGCACATGTACAAGAACGCGGAGCTTCCGGAGCTCGTTGAAAAGGTGCGCGGCACGATAAGGGAATACAGCGCGAGCGGTATTTTCAATAAATTCGAGAATTCCTATGTCTACGTCGAGCGCACACTGAAAAACGGCAGGACCCGCAGGGGCCTCGTCGGCAAGCTCGACCTCGAGGAGTACTCCGGCGAGCCCACGAGCACCGCCATGGTGCGCGCGACCGAGGGCAGAGTCAGTGAGAAGATGCCGGTGCGCATCAGCATGCGCAGGGGCTCTCCCGTGGAGTGCCCGCACGTCATGCTCCTCGTGGACGACCCGAGCAGGATCGTGATAGAGCCGCTCTCCGGCAGAAAAAACGAAATGGAAAAGCTCTATGACTTCGAGCTCATGGAGGACGGCGGCCGCATAGCAGGTTGGCGCGTGACGGGCGAGGCCGCCGACAAGGTCGACCGCGCCATCGACGCTCTCGCAGACCCGTGCTCCTTCGCAGCGCGCTACGGCGTGGAGGAAAACTGCCCCGTCATGCTCTTTGCCGCCGGAGACGGCAACCACTCCCTCGCGACGGCGAAGTTCTGCTGGGACGAAATGAAGGAGAGCCTTACTCCGGAGGAGCGGGAAAACCATCCCGCGCGCTTCGCGCTCGTCGAGCTCGTCAATATCATGGACGGCGCTCTCGATTTCTTCCCCATCCACAGAGTCATCACGGGCGTCGAGCCGAAGAAGGTAGTCGACGCTCTGCTCGATTTCTTCCCCGGGGCGCACCGCGGCTTCGGCGAGGGACATACGATCTACTGCGCCATTGGCGGCAAGGCCGAGCCCATAACTCTGCCCGCCTCCGCGGCGACGCTCGCGATCGGCGCCTTCAGCGCGTTCATGGACGCGAAATTCGCCTCCCTCGGCGGCGAGGTCGACTTCGTGCACGGCGATGACGTCGCCGTGAAGCTCTCGGAAAACCCGATGACCACGTCGTTCCTTTTCAGCGCCGTCGACAAGGCGAGCTTCTTCAAGAGCATCGTGCTCGAGGGCGTGCTGCCGAAAAAGACGTTCTCCATGGGCGAGGCAAGAGACAAGAGGTACTATCTGGAGTGCAGAAGCATTGAAAAATGAGAGCTGTACGGAAAAGGCGCGCGCCAAGCTCAATCTGACGCTCGACGTGCGTGAAAAGACGGATGACGGCTATCACAGGGTCGTGACCGTCCTGCAGAGCGTGGACTTCGGCGATACCGTGACGTTCACGCCGGACGACGGGCCCCTGTGCGCGAAGACGGATCTGCCGTTTCTGCCGACGGGGGATAAGAACCTCGCCGTGCGTGCCGCCGCGCACTTTTTCCGCGAAACGGGCATAAAGCCCGTGGGCGGCCTCATCGAGATAAAAAAACGCATCCCCGTCTGCGGCGGGCTTGCCGGAGGCAGTACGGATGCCGCGGCGATGCTCCGCCTGCTCAACAGGATGTGCGCTGCGAAGCTCGGCAGGGAGGACCTTGAAAAGCTCTCCGAGCCTCTCGGGACGGACATCCCGTTCTGCATCGCGGGCGGCACGGCGCTCGGCGAAAACCGCGGCGAGAAGCTGACGGTGCTGCCGGACATCCCGGAGTGCGGCGTGCTGATACTCCGCCCGGATTTCGCGTCCTCGACCCCGGAGCTGTTCCGCGCGATAGACGAGCTGAAGGTGCGCTCGCGCCCCGATACGCAGGGGATGCTCAAAGCCATAGCCGACGGCGACCTCACCGCCGTCTCCCGCAGGATATTCAACGTCTTCGAGGAGGCCCTTCCGCGCCGCTGGCGCGAGAGCGTAGCCGAGGCGAAGAGCCTGCTTCTCGAAAACGGCGCGATGGGCGCCTGCATGAGCGGCACCGGAAGCGCGGTCTACGGCATATTCGCCGATGAAGCCGCCGCGGCGACCGCCGCCGCGAGGATAGATGAATTTGAATGCTTCGCGACGAAAACCGTACCCGCGCAGGTCTTATAATAATCATCGAATGTTGAAACGCCGTATGGTGTTTCAACAAGCCTCATTTGAGGCTTTTGCAAAGGAAAATCGAATCCGATTTACCTTTGCACTATGATTATTGCAATGACTATCGTCGATTTTTCTCTGAAAAATCGACAACAAATCGTGGATTTGTTGTCGAAACAGTCTTATAACAGACTGTTTCGGCTTTCGATAGTCATTAAAATCCGAATATCGGTCAATAATCAAAGCAGCCGCATGGGCTTCTCCTTTATCTAAGGAGCCATCAGGCTGCTTTTTTATTTTTCCTCAAAGGAGACCGACTATGAAGGAATTTGCGAAAAATTCGTTTTTTCTCGCCGCCGCCGTCTGCGTGCTGCTCGCGGTCGTGCTCGTATCCTCCGTGCAGGAGCGCGGCGCGGCGCTGGCTGAACGCATCGTACGCATGCACGTCGTCGCGGCGTCGGACGAGCCTGCCGAGCAGGCGGTAAAGCTCGAGGTGCGCGACGCGGTATCGGACCTTCTCACGCCGCGCCTCTCTCTCTGCCGTGACATGGCGGAGGCCGAGCGCGCCGTCGCGGAGTCGCTCGGCGAGATAGAGGCGGAGGCACGCAGAGTGTACGGCGGCGAGGTGTCCGTTTCGCTCTGCCGTGAGGAGCTTCCGACACGGGAGTATGACACCTTCAGCCTGCCCGCCGGAGAATACGAGACGCTGCGCATAACGCTCGGTGCGGGAGAGGGGCATAACTGGTGGTGCGTGGTCTTCCCGCCGATATGCTCCGCGGGGAGCGAGGAGCAGGTGCTCGCCTATCTCGGAAAGAAGGACGCCGCCTTCGTGACGGGGGAGGGAGTCGTCATCAGATTCAGGATAGCGGAGTGGCTGTCGAAGCTCGCGCCGCGCCGCGGCAGGCGGGCGTGAGGCACATCGGACGCTTGTCATTTTCCGCCGGGAGTTATATAATATAAGGTAAATCTCGGATGGGAGGCGGAAAAATGCTGACGATAGTTTGCGGCAGAGCGGGCTCGGGAAAGACCGCGCGTGTGCTTATGAGACTGCGCGAGGGCGCAGAGCATGGCGTGGACGGCAGGATACTGCTCGTGCCGGAGCAGTTTTCGCACGAGGCGGAGCGTGCCCTTGCGCGCGAGCTCGGCAGCAGCGCGAGCCTCTTTGCCGAGGTACTGAGCTTCACGCGGCTTGCAAGCCGCGTCGCCGCAGAGTGCGGCGGGGCAGCGGACGTCGTTCCGGACAAGGCCTCGAAGCTCCTCATGATGAGTCTTGCGGTCTCCCGCGTGTCACAGCGCCTTACGATATGCGGAGGGCGCTCTGCGCGCACGGGATACCTTGAAAACATACTCCGGAGCGTCGAGGAGCTCGACGCCGCGGAGATAACGGAGGATGCGATGCTCGCCGCCGCAGAAGAGGCGGGCGGCGCCGTCGCCGAGAAGCTGCGCGACCTCGCGCTCATCCGCGAGGCGTACTCGCAGGTGCGCGCGGAGTTCCTTCCCGACCCGCGCGAGCTGCTCGACAGACTTGCCGACAGACTTCCCGCAAGCACCGTGGGCGCGGGCGGCGTGTTCGTCGACGGGTTCACGGACTTTACCCGCAAGGAGCTCGGTGTGCTCGAATGCTTCCTGCGCCGCGGCACGGACGTCACCGTCACGCTGACGACGGACGGCTCCGACGCGGAGGAATTCTCCGTCTGCGAGAAGACGAAGAACGCCCTTGCCGACATGGCCGCGCGCCGCGGAGTCCCGTGCGAGGTGCTCCGTCTGCGCTCCGTGCCGGAAAAGCCGCCGGAGCTTACGTATCTCGACGGCGCGCTGACGGACTATTCCGTCGCGCCCTACTCCGGAGAGCACGGGGCCGTTGAGCTTTACAGCCTCGGCTCGCAGGAGGACGAGGCGATGCTTGCCGCCTCGAGGATCCTCGAAATGATGCGCGCCGACCCCACCCTGCGAAGGCGAGACTTCACCGTTGCCGTGCGCGGCTTCGAGAGTTACGCGCCTGTCTGCGAGAGCGTCATGCGAGATTTCGGCATCGCGGCGTATTCCGGCCGCAGGACGGACATACTGCAAAAGCCTCTCATGCGCCTCGTGACCTCCGCGCTCGACGTCGTGAGCGGCGGCTGGAGGAGCGAGGACGTGTTCGCGTTCCTGAAAACGGGGCTGACCGGCGCCGTGAGGGACGATATCGACCTGCTTGAAAATTACTGCCTGACGTGGTCTGTCCGCGGCATCTCGATGTGGACGCGCCCGGAGCCGTGGAACATGGACCCCGGCGGGCGCAGTACCATCTCGGAAGAGGCGGCGGTGCAGAGACTCGAGCATATAAACGCCGTCAGAGCGGACGCCGTGCGTCCCCTTGCAGAGCTCGACGCGGCGCTGAAGGCCGACCCGACTGTCGCGGACAAGACGCGCGCAGTCTGGGACATGCTCGAGGGCATGAAGCTCGCAGAGCGCCTTACCGGGCGTGCCGCGAGCCTGCGTGAAGCGGGCGACGCGCAGTCTGCCGACGAGACTGCGCAGCTCTGGGGCATACTTACCGATTCTTTTGAAAGACTTTACGCCGTGCTCGGCCCGCTCGAGACCGACACGGACGACTACGGCCGCCACGTGAAGCTGCTTCTTTCGCAGTACGAGGTCGGCACGATACCGGCGTCGCTCGACGCCGTGACTCTATGCGACCTCGACGCCGTGCGCGGCAGACCGAAGCGCTGCCTCATCGTACTCGGCGCGACGGCCGAGGCCATACCCTCCGCGGGGGGCACGGTCGGCCTTTTCAGCGGCGATGAGCGTGAAAAGCTCGCCGAGCTCGGCATAGACATAGGCGGCAGCGGCGACGAGAGCGTCGCCCGCGAGCTCTTCACGGTCTATTCGGCGTTCACGGCGGCTGCGGAAAAGCTGATAGTCACCTGGCCTGAGGACGAGGAGGGAGGCTCGCATCCGTCCTTCATCGTCACGAGGACGGCGGAGCTGCTCGGCATCCCCGTGCAGTCTGCCGACAGAGAGGAGTTCATGACCTACGCCGCGCCGCCCTGCATAAGACTCGCCGTCTGCGGCAGGTCGCCGCTTGCGGCGGCGGCAGGAGAGAGCCTCGAAGACGGGAACGCGGAAAAGCTTGCGTCTCTGCGCGAAAGGCTCGACGTCAGGCGCGGCAATCTCGCGCCCGACAGCGTCAGCGCGCTCTACGGCAGAGAATTCAATATCTCCGCGACGCGCGCGGAGGGCTTCTCGTCGTGCCGCTTCAACTACTTCATGAAATACGGTCTGCGTGCCGCGCCGCGCAAAAAGGCGGATTTCGATCAGGCCGACCTCGGAACGTTCATCCATGCCGTCATGGAGAAAACGACGAGGGAGATCAGGGACCTCGGCGGCATCTCCGCCGTGGATGACGAGCGCTGCGCGGAGATCGCCGAGCGCCATATCCGGGAGTATGCCGAAGCGCTGCTCGCCGGGCGCGAGAGCAGCAGCCGCTTCGTGTATCTGCTCGGAAAGATGAAGGAATCCGCACGCCGTCTCGCTCTCGAGATGCTCGCGGAGCTTCGGAGCTCGGATTTCGAGCCCATCGATTTCGAACTGGATTTCAGCACGAATGGAGACCTGCCGCCCGCACTCATAAGGAGCGGCGACCTGCGCGTCCACGTCGGCGGCAAGGTCGACAGAGTAGACGGATGGACCTCCGGAGATACGCTTTACCTGCGCGTAGCGGACTACAAGACGGGCAGAAAACAGTTCTCGCTGTCCGACGTGTGGTACGGCCTCGGCATGCAGATGCTGATATATCTCTATATGCTCTCCGAGGAGGGAGAACGGCGCTACGGGAAGAAGGTAGAGCCCGCGGGCATACTGTATCTGCCCACGCGCGACGCCCTGTTCAATTTGCCGCGCGATTCAACGGATGAAAAGATCGAGGCTGAGCGGCGCAAGGAGCTCAAGCGCACTGGCATGGTGCTCGACGATCCGCAGATACTTGCAGCCATGCAGCGCGGAGAGCAGATGTGGCTCGATTTCAAGGGCGGCAGGGGCAAGGCCCCGGTGACGCTCGCGTCCGCCGAGAGCATAGGCGAGCTCTTCAAATACGTTAAAAGCTACCTCGCCGAAATAGCAGACGAACTGAGAAACGGCGCTGTGGATGCAAATCCCTGCCAATACGGTAGCGTGGACGCCTGCAAATACTGCGATTACGCCGCCGTGTGCGGCTTTGACAAGGCCAGGGAAAGGCCGCGCCGCCTGAAGACCGTCGGTGACGCGGAGGTCTGGCAGCGCATAGGAAAGGGGGAGGTCTACCGTGGCTGATAAGCTCACCCCGGCGCAGTCCGAGGCTGTAAAGCACGACGGAGGCGCCCTCCTCATAGCAGCGGCGGCAGGCTCCGGGAAAACGCAGGTGCTCGTCGAGCGCCTGCTCGCCCGCGTGACGGCGCAGGACGGCCCGGACATAGACGATTTCCTCGTCATAACCTTCACCCGCGCCGCCGCCGCGGAGCTGCGCGAAAGGATAGCGGGCGAGCTCACGAAAAGGCTCTCCGCCGACCCGTCGAGCAGGAGACTGCGCAGGCAGCTCGCGCTCGTGAGCCGTGCCCATATCTCGACGATAGACGCCTTCTGCTCGGAGATAGTCCGCGCCAACGCGCATCTTCTCGATATAAGACCCGATTTCCGGATAGCTGACGAAGCCGAGAGCGCGCTGATGCGTTCGCGCGTGCTCGAGGACGTGCTCGAGGCGAGATACACCGCCATGACCCCGGGCTTCTCCGCGCTCGCGGAGACTATGGGAGCGGGAAAAAAGAACGATCAGACGCTCGTCGGCGCCGTGCTCGAAACGCACGCCGCCCTGCAGGCGCATGCATACCCGCGCCGCTGGATAGAGGAGCGCCTCTCCGAGCCCATGGACTATACAGACGTCGGAGACAGCGTATGGGGCGCGGAGATACTCTCGCGGACCGCGGGGGAGGTGCAGACTCTGCTCGAGCTCGCCCGCGAAGCGAGAGAGGGCCTCTTCATGGTCGAATCTGCGGAAAGAGCGTACGGAGCGTACTTCGACGAGACGATAGAACACTTCGAGGCCTTCCTCGCCGCTCTCTCGGAGGGATGGGACGCCGCCGTGCATTTCGGAGCTCCGACGATGCCGGCGCTTCGCAAACAGCCCTCGAAGGAGGACAAGACCGCGCCCGAGGTCATATATGCCAGAAAGGTCTGGGAGATGCTGAAAAAAGGCAGAGAGCTCGCAGACAAATTCGACGCCGAGAGCTCCGTGCATCTAAACGAGATGGTGCAAAGCAGGATCGTGACGGACGAGCTCCTTCACATGGTGCTCGACTTCGACGACGCGCTGACTGAGGAGAAGAAGCGCCGCGGCGTTCTCGATTACGGCGACCTCGAGCATCTCTCCGTGCGCCTTCTCGTGGATGACGACGGCGTACCGACGCCCCGTGCGCAGGACATAGCCTCGGGCTTTGCGGAGATACTCGTAGACGAGTATCAGGATGTCTCCGGCGTACAGGACCTCATATTCCGCGCCATTTCGCGCGATGAGAAAAACCTTATCCTCGTCGGCGACGTGAAGCAGTCGATATACCGCTTCCGCCTCGCGGACCCGACGATATTCCTGAAAAAATACAACGCGTGGGAGGATACTCCCGCGCCCGGAATGCCGCGCAGACTTCTGCTTTCCGAAAACTTCCGCTCGCGCAGCATCATCCTTGACGCGGTAAACGACCTCTTCTCTCACATCATGAGCACCGAGCTCGGCGAGATGGAGTACGGGGAGGACGAGGCGCTCAGAAGCGGAAAGGAGTTCGCAGACTCCGATGAGCCGCCGTTCGAGCTCCTTCTGCTCGATACGCCGAACCTCGATGAGGACGATGCCAAGATCGCCGCCGAGGCGGCATTCACGGCCCAGCGCATCCGCGCTCTGCTCGATTCGGGCATGACCGTAGGCGGAAGACCGCTCGCGCCGGGCGACATAGCGGTACTGATGCGCTCTCTTTCGTCGAAGGGCGAGACGTTCGCCGCCGCGCTCCGGCAGGAGGGCGTCCCCGCGGTATCGCAGAAAAAGGAGACGTCGGAGGACGCCTGCGTTTCCGCCGTGCTCTCGTTTTTGTCCGTCATAGACAATCCGAGGCAGGACGTCGCGCTCATAGCCGTCCTGCGTTCGCCGCTCTTCGGCTTCACGACCGACGAGCTCGCGGCCATCCGCGCATCCGACAAGGACGGAGATTTCTACTCCGCTCTCACCGTGCGCGCGCAGAGCGACGCGAAGTGCGCGGAGTTCATGGCGCTTCTGCTGCGCTGCCGTGAGGCCGCGCCGGAGATAGGTCTTGAAAGGCTCCTGCGTCTGGTATACGATGAGACGGGAGTGACCGCGTCGTCGGATTCCGGCGGACTGTACGCCCTGCTCGAGGCGGCGCGCTCCTTCGAGGCGCGCGGAGGCGCGGGGCTGTATGGCTTCATGACGGACCTGCGCGATATGGAGGAGGCGGGCAAGCCGTTTTCTCTTCCGCAGGCGAAAAGCGCCGGCGGGGAGGTCACGGTGACCACCATCCATGCCTCCAAAGGCCTCGCGTGGCCCGTTGTCGTCGTAGCGGGCCTTTCCACGAAATTCAATTTCGAGGACGAGAAAAAAACGATACTCATACACAAGGACCTCGGCGTTGGCCCGGACTTCGTGGATACGCGGCGGAGCATCAAATATCCGACGCTTGCCCGCACCGCCATCAAGGGCAGGATCAGAAACGAGACCTTGAGCGAGGAGATGCGTCTTCTCTACGTGGCGATGACGAGAGCAAAGGAAAAGCTCATACTCGTCACGGCGCCGGACAAGGGCGCAGAGGCGTGGAACGAGTTCACCACAGCCGCGTCGGAGCCGTCTCCCACGGAGCTCGGAAGATGCGGCAGTATGGGCATGTGGGTGCTCCTCACGGCGGCCCTGCTGAGCGCAAACGACCCGAAGTGGCGCCCCGTCATAGGAGTCCCGCACGAGAGCTCTGGGCTTGAAGCCAAGGACGGCCCGACCCGCACTGCCGACGCGGAGCGCGTGGAGACCGTGCGTGAAAGGCTCGCGTTCACGCCGCCCGAGCAGGCTGCGTGGAAACTCCCGCCAAAGCTCACTGCGACGGAGCTCAAGGGAGAGCCGAAGGCCTCGGAGGCCGCCGAGAATGCAGAGACCTACGTCCGCGGTGAAGCGG
>JAZQQE010000053.1:0-3428 GCA_045628845.1 Oscillospiraceae bacterium | reverse complement strand
TGTTGTAGCTGCCGTCGGATTCGTTGAGCAGGTGGACGCCGGCGATGTGGTTTTCGTGTCTGCGCGCGGCCATTATGCCGCCCATCGAGCCGACGTGGCTCGAGCTCATGTACATGGAGGGGGCCGCGAGGTGCAGAAGGTCAGCGACCTCGTCGAGAAGCGGGTCGTGACTGCCTATCGCGACGAGCGAGCGCTCAAGCTCCGCGCGCGGGCGGAGGAGCTTCACGCGCACTGTCGCTCCTGCCTCGAAGCCCTCGACGCCCTGCGGGACCTCGAGCAGTCCGTCCGCCTTCATGAATGAGGTGACGACACCGCTTCCGCGGCTGAGCGGGGAGGCCATGAGCCTTCCCTCGACGCCGCCGAGGCGCACGCGGACGAATTCCTGATATTTGAGACCCGACACGACGCTCCGCGCGAGCACGGCGTCGCAGTATTCGGGGGCGTCGGGCGCCGCGGAGTACCAGTCCTCGATGAGCGGACGAAGAAGCTCCTCAAGGACGATTATTCCCGAGACGGGGTAGCCGGGCACTCCGATGACGGGCTTCGCGCCGCAGCGGCCGAGTATCGCTGGCTTGCCGGGCTTCATCGCGATACCGTGATACAGCACGCTGCCGACCTCTTCGATGACGTCGGCGGAGTAGTCCTCACGCCCTGCCGAGGAGCCCGCACCGAGCAGTACCATGTCGCATTCGGCGAGCGCTGTGCGCACGGCGGCGCATATCTCGTCGTATCTGTCGGGTACGATGGGGTAGGTGCGCGCCTCCGCGTTCCAGCCGTGCAGTATGGCGGAAAAGATGGCGGAGTTGAATTCGATTATATCGCCCGGGCGGGGGTCCGCCGTGGGCGGGACTATCTCGTCGCCCGTCGGGATGATGCCGACGACGGGACGTCGCAGTACCTCGACCTCGAGCACACCGCCCGCGAGCATGGCTCCGATGGCGGCGGGGGAGACGGCGGTATGCGAGGCGAGTATCATCTCGCCGGCGCATATATCCTCGCCTATCTGGCGTATGTGCTGCCACGGCGCGGCGGGCGAGTAAATGCGGACGCTGCCGTCCGGCAGAGTCTCTATGTCCTCGACCATGATGACGGCGTCACAGCCGTCGGGCACGGGGTCGCCGGTGTCGACGGTCACGTACCTGTCCGGGGAGAGGACGACGGGAGTCGTCTCTGTCGCGCCGAAGCTGTCTCGCGCGGCAAGTGCGATGCCGTCCATGGCGCTCGCGGGATAGTGCGGCGCGCAGATATGCGCGCGCACGGGCCCCGCCGTGATGCGTCCGAGAGCCTCCGCGGCGGGGACAGTCTCCGTCCCTGCGGTCATGCCCTCGCGGGCGAGCAGCGCGCGGTAGTCGCGGCGCGCCTCGTCGAGAGGAATATTCGTAAGATATCGGAAAGCCATGCTTTCAGACCTCCTTGTCGGGTGCGTGATAGAGCGTGACGGAAACGGTTTCGCCAGCGGCCGCGCCCTCGCAGTCGCGCGGGATGCAGAAATATCCGTCGGAGTCCGCAAGAGAGATTATAAGGCCGGATTTACTGCGTATGGGGTCGGCAAAGAACACGCCGCCCTCTCTGCGGAGCCGTACGCCCGTGTACTGTGCACGCCCGTGGTTGGCGCTCACGGGAGCCGAGAGCACGGCGTCCTTGACGTACCGGCAGAGCGGGCGTCCGCTCATGCGGGCGGGCAGCGGGCGGACGAAAAGCTCGGACGTGAAGAAGGCGGCGACGGGATGCCCCGGGAGACCCCAGACGGGCCTGCCGCCGACGTCTGCGAGAAGCGTGGGCTTGCCGGGCTTCATCGCTATGCCGTGCAGGAGAAGCTCGCCGCGCGCGCAGAGGAGCCGCTCGGACATATCCTTCTGCCCGACGCTGCTGCCGCCGGAAATGATGACGGTGTCACAGCTTTCGAGCGCCGAATCGAGCGCCGAGCCGAGCGCCGCCTCGTCGTCGGGCACGATGCCGTAGGAGCGTACCTCCGCGCCCTCGGCCCTGCACAGAGCCGAGAGAAGCGCGGAATTGACGTCGCGTACCTGCCCGGCCCGCGGCACCGCGGAGACGGGCACGAGCTCGTCGCCCGTGGATATGATGCCGACGGTAAGCCTGCGCTTTACCATGACAGAGCAGACCCCGAGCGCCGCGAGAGCGCCCGCGTCGGGGACTGTGACGATCCGCCCCGCCGGAAGTATCACCGAGCCGGGGACGGCGTCGTCCCCGCGGTATATGACGTTTTCTCCCGGAGCGGCCGGGCGGAAAATGCCGACCGTGCCGTCGCCGTAGTCCTCCGTGTATTCTATCATCACGACACTGTCGGCGCCGATCGGGAGCGCGCCGCCCGTGGGGATGGGGGCACAGCCGCCGGCGGAGAGAGGAGAGGCCGCCTCCGCGCCCATCTCGACTGCGGTGTCGAGCGGCAGTACGGCGGGAATGGCCTCGGAGCAGCCGAAGGTGTCCGCCGCGCAAAGAGCGTAGCCGTCCACGGTGGAGCGGTCGAAGCCCGGAATGAACTCGGAGCATACTGCGTCCTCCGCGAGGACGCGGCCGCACGCCTCTTCGGGCGCGACAAGCTCCGTGAGCTCCGGCGGGGCGAAACGCTCCGCGATCATATTCAGGACTTCGTCCGGAGTTTTGACGGAAAGCATGAAACGGAGCTCCTCTCTGTTGAAATCGTGTGACGTTTCCGATATACTTAAACCTGATCGGACGGTGTGTGCTATGGATGAAAAATATATCCGCAATATCCCCGCGGTCTCCGCGGAGGAACAGAAGCTCATAAGCCAAAGCCGGGTGCTCATAGCGGGCTGCGGCGGCCTCGGAGGCTATCTCTGCGAATACGCCGTGAGGCTCGGCGTCGGTGACGTTACGGCCGCCGACGGCGACTCGTTCGAGCTCTCGAACGCCAACCGCCAGCTGCTGTGCACGCAGGCAGAGCTCGGAGCGAACAAGGCGGAGGCGGCGAAGCGCCGCGCGGAGGCGATAGACGGCTCGGTGCGATTTACCGCCGTGCCCGAAAACGTGACGCGCGAAAACGCGGAACGCCTCGTCCGCGGCATGACCGTCGTGCTCGACGCGCTCGACAGCGCGGAAGCCCGCACGGTGCTCGCGGAGGCGTGCTCGGCGCAGGGCGTTCCGCTCGTGCACGGCGCGATATCCTCGTGGATCGTACAGATAAGCACGGTGCTGCCCGGCAGCGGAACGATGGAAATACTGTACCCCGGCGGAAAGTCGGCGGAAACGAATAATTCCGTCCTGTCCTTCGTTCCCGCGTACTGCGCGGCAGTCCAGACGGCGGAGGCGGTCCGGCTGATGTGCGGCAGGAAGCCCGAATTCGCGGACAAGCTCTATGTTGCCGACCTCGAAAAGGCGGAACAGTATACTATCACCTTATTATAATGACTATCGGGAGTCGAAACAATCTGTGATAAGATTGTTTC
>JAZQQE010000052.1:0-4057 GCA_045628845.1 Oscillospiraceae bacterium | reverse complement strand
CGCGCGCTTTATCGCGGCGACCTTACGCAGCAGCCCCTCGCCGGAGAGCCCGGCGCCGCGCCCCGTCATGACGGCGGGATCGCGCGCGAGGAGCACGGAGGCGACCGCGCTCGAGGTGGTCGTGTTGCCTATGCCCATCTCGCCCGTGGCGATGAGGCCGTAGCCCTCGCCTGCGAGCTGCCCGACGAGCTCTATGCCGGCGTTTATCGCCGCCTCGCATTCCTCGCGGGTCATCGCGGGACCGTTCACCATGTTCGCCGTCCCGCGCCTTATATTCTTCCGGATTATGCGCTCACCCGTGACGGGGCGCGCGCAGCCTATATCGACGGGGAAAACGTCCGCGTTCGCGGCGCGCGACATGCAGCATACGCTTGTCGCTCCGGAGGACATGTTCTCCGTGACTATCGCGGTGACCTCCTGCCCGGTCTGCGTGACGCCCTCGGCGACGACGCCGTTGTCCGCGCACATGACGACGACGGCGCGGCGGCCGGTCGAGACGGCGGCGGTGCCCTTCGCGGCGGCCATGCGGCATACGGCCGTTTCGAGCAGACCGAGGCTGCCGAGCGGCTTCGCTATGGAATCCCAGCGCTTCTGCGCGTCGGCGTAGGCCTGCGCGGAGGCGGGTTCGATTCGGAAATTCACGGTGATCCCTCCAAACATACACCGCAATTATACACGCAAACATCCCCCCGCGCAATATCATTCGCACTTTTCCCGCGCCCCGCGCGGCGCTTGAAAAAACAGTTGACAAGCGGCGGCGGGGGTGATAGACTTCTTTTTACAAAGCGAGATAGAGGCGCAGCGTGCGAATATCAGTAAGGCGAATACGGGCCGCGAGAGCCCGCCTGCTGAGAGGCGCCGCTGCCGAAGTTCCGTCCCTCTCCGCGGAGGGCCGGTGCTGGGCAAACGGTGAACAGCCGTTTGACTGTCGCGGTCATACAGACCGCGGAGAGCTATCCATGACATATGGCCCCTGCGGGCAGTGTTGTGATTTGGCGCTCCTATCCCGAGCGGCAATTTTTTTATTATTCGGAGGTAGGTAAAAAATGGCAATCTTCACCGGCATCTGTACTGCACTCATCACCCCGACCACGGAGCGGGGAGTAGACTATGAAAAGCTCGGAGCGCTCATCGACTGGCAGATAGAGCAGGGCACGGACGCCATCTGCATCTGCGGGACGACGGGCGAGGCCTCGACGCTGAGCGACACCGAGCACAAGGACACGATAGCCTTCGCCGTTGACCGCGCCGCGCACAGAGTGCCCATCATCGCGGGCACGGGCGCGAACGAGACGGCGTACGCCGTCGAGCTGACGCGCTTTGCCGCCGAAGCGGGAGCGGACGCGGGCCTCGTCGTCACTCCGTACTACAACAAGACGACACAGAAGGGACTCGTCCGCCATTACAGCGAGGTCGCGGACAGCTCCGACATGCCGATAATTCTCTACAACGTGCCCGGGCGCACGGGTCTCAACATCGAGCCCGCGACGTATCTTGCCCTCTCCAAGCACGGCAATATCACCGCCATCAAGGAGGCGGGCGGCAACGTCTCGAAGATAGCCGAGACGATGGCGCTCATCGGAGATTCGATGACGCTCTATTCCGGCAACGACGACCAGATAGTGCCGCTCATGGCGCTCGGCGCGAAGGGCTGCATCTCCGTCCTCGCCAACATCATGCCCGCGGGCGCGCACGAGCTCTGCCGCCGCGCTCTCGAGGGAGACTACGCGGGGGCGCTCGAGCTCCAGCTCCGCTGGCTGCCGCTCATCAACGCGCTCTTCTCCGAGGTCAACCCCATCCCCGTCAAGGCGGCGATGGCGGCTCTCGGCTGGTGTGAGAATTACCTGCGCGGCCCGCTCTATCCGATGGAGGATGCCTCGAAGCTCCTCGCGGAGATGAGGAACGCGGGTCTCGCAGTCTGAGGAGACAGAGATGATCCACGACAATCTCGGCATAAACGAAAAGGGACACCTGACCTTCGCGGGCGCGGACACCGTTGACCTCGCGCGGGAGTACGGCACGCCGCTGTACATAATGGACGAACAGCGCATCAGGATGCGCTGCCGTCAGTACGTGGAGACCATGCGCGAGTGCATGCCCGAGGGCTCCGTCCCGCTCTTCGCGGGCAAGGCACTCTCCTTCAAGGGAATATACCGCATCGTCTGCTCCGAGGGGATGTACGTCGACGTCGTCTCCATGGGCGAGATAGCGACGGCGCTCGCCGCGGGCGTCGAGCCCTCGAAGCTCTTCTTCCACGGCAACAACAAGACGGACGCGGAGATAGCCTACGCGATAGAAAAGCGCGTCGGCCATTTCATCGTGGACGGATTCGACGAGCTGTACGCCGTCGACGCGGCGGCCGCCGCCGCAGGCGTAGTCCAGCCGGTGCTGCTCCGCATCACGCCCGACATCGACCCGCACACCTTCGAGGCCGTCAATACCGGCAGGCTCGACTGCCAGTTCGGCGTCGGGACGGACAAGGCGCTGCACTTTCTCTCCGAGGCGCTCGAGTGCGAGCACCTCTCCGTCGTCGGCCTGCACTGCCACGTCGGCTCGCAGGTGTTCGACGCGCAGCCCTTCCTCGATGCCGCGCGTATAATGCTCGGATTTCTTGAGGACGCGCTGACCATGCGCGGCTTCATCCCCGAAATGCTCGACCTCGGCGGCGGCTTCGGCGTCCGCTATACAGAGGACGACCCGCAGGTCGACATCCCCGCGGAGATCCGCCGCATAGCGCAGTTCGTCCGCACCCATGCGCAGGCGAGAGGGCTGTTCGAGCCCGCGATACTGCTCGAGCCGGGCCGCAGCATCGTCGCCGATTCCGGCATGACGCTGTATACCGTCGGGCAGGTCAAGGAGATAGAGGGCTGCCGCAACTACGTCAGCGTTGACGGCGGCATGAGCGACAATCCGCGCTTCGCGCTCTACGGCTCGCGCTATACCGTATACCCGGCGGGCCGCATGAACGAAAAGGCGGACTTCCCCTGCACGATAGCGGGCCGCTGCTGCGAATCCGGCGCGCTCGTCGCGGAAAACGTGCTGCTCCCGCGCCCCGAGCGCGGCGATACCGTCGCCGTCGCCGTGACGGGAGCGTATAACTTCTCCATGGCATCCAATTACAACCGTGTCTGCCGCCCGCCGGTAGTCATGGTCAACGGCGGCGAAACGTACGTCGCCGTCCGCCGCGAGACCCCCGAGGACCTCATGGCGCGGGATATGTAAAGAAAGAGCGGTATAATGAAAACAGGTGTTCGGACTTTGGGACAGCCTTCTAAGGATTTTTTCTTGCCGGAACAGCAAAAAACAATATAAAAAGGCCCGGGACAGAAGCATAAACTTCTATCCCGGGTTTACTGTTACTATGAAAAAGGACTTGCTTCGCAAGGGATTTAGATGGATTTTTGCTTATTTCCGTTTTCTCGCTCGACGTATCGGCTTACGCCTTCGTTCGAAAACGAAAATTCCGGCTGTGCCTCTCTCCTTATCCGGCTGTCCCGTTGCCGAACGCCTGTTTTTGTCGTTGGGGCGACCCGTAGGGGAGGGGCTTGCCCCTCCCGTGTGCACTTCCCCTGTGTAAAGAGAGGTGGGGCCCGTCAAATGAGATACCTGTTGACGAGAGGTTTCTTCGAGAGCACGAAGTACACCGCGCAGCTCACTCCGAGCAGCACCAGCGCCATCAGCGGGATGGATATGATGCACGGCAGCAGCAGGGCGTTTACTCCGAGCGAGCCGAGCGCGTACATGACGAGCAGATGCACGAGGTATACGCAGTACGACGCGCGCGAGATATATCCCGTGACCTTCGCCGCCGCGCCGTGCGGCTTTGCAGAGGAGAGGAGCCCGAATGCGCCTGCGGCCTCGAGCGCGACGCCGACCGTCATCCCTTCGAGGAAGGTCGTGTCGAGCGTGCCCGCACGCAGACTCATGAGGACGGTCCCGCCGAAGGTGACGGCGAAGCCCGCCGCAAATATAAGCGCCGCCGCGCCGCGTTTGGGCGGGTATGTGCGCATGAAGAAGCCGAGCAGCACGTAGCCGAGCGACGCCCACGTCATGTTCA
>JAZQQE010000051.1:0-22536 GCA_045628845.1 Oscillospiraceae bacterium | reverse complement strand
GCCTATTTTCATTAATTACGGTTTCTGCGGTTCTTGGAAAAAACACCTATTCTTTGACTGAATAGGTGTTTTATTTAAGCGGATTGCCACTTATCGTCTGTAGACTTAAAGTCTGCTTCTGATACACTTATTGATAGTATGGAGGAATGTACCGATGGATATTAAAGAAATATTTGGTGTCAATGTCCGCAAATATAGGAATGCTCTCGGCGTGTCACAAGAAAAATTTGCCGAAATGTGCGGTCTCCACCGTACATATATCAGTGATATTGAGTGCTTTCAAAGAAATGTTTCTTTGGAAAATATACAAAAAATCGCCGACGCTTTGGGTATAGAGAGTTTCAGACTTTTACAGGAGAGGTAACTTATGCTTTATGTTCATGAAAACAATATAAGGAACAAAATTGAGAAAGACTATCACGGAAAGGCGCATCAAATTCAAGAGTTTTTTGATGAAATCTATCTTCCGATGAGAAGTCGCGTTCTAGCAATGGACTTTACCGATTCGGCAAGTGCTGATTTTGATGTTGCTACAGAAGAATTTAATACATATTACGAGCAAATTGGGACGTTTTCTTCAAGAAACGGTATTTCATCTCAGTCCAAATTTGCATCGACTTTTCTTGAGGAAATCAGTTGCTATTTATTTAAAGATCTTCCGGAAATTCGCAATAATGTATTTGGCGTTTATAATAAGGGTATTTATGCTGGTTTGAAAATAGATAATAATCGACATATTGCGATAATCAAAAAAGACGTTGATTTTTGTATTGGCAAGAAAGTTGATATTACAATTGATCAACAACCGTCTGTTGAACTGATTCTTCCTGTTGTTGCTGTTGAGGTCAAAACCTATCTTGATGCTACAATGTTTGGTGAAGTCAAATCTTCAAGTAAGTCGATTAGAAGTGCTTCTCCAAATTCCAAGGCTTTTGTTTTGATGGGGTATAAAGACCTTGCCGATGAGCACATTATTGCCGCAAGGCAAGACTCAACATTAAGCGAAATGTTTGCGCTAAAAGAAGGAGAACACTCACCGATTTTGGCAAGTGTTCTTCGCGACTATTGGACTGCAGTTAAAGATGCCGTCGATTCAATTACTGTTGATGATATTGTGCCTGCTTCAGGTCGACTGTTAAATCCATAATTCTAATTATTGCAGATTATTCAGGTAATCTGCAATTTTTGTCGCAATAGCTTTTGCCAATAACGGCGGCACTGCGTTGCCGATTTGCTGATATTGAGATAAATTCTTTTCCCATGACATAGTAGTTCTTTTTCCGCAGAAAATATATGTATCGGGAAAAGATTGTAATCTCGCGCCCTCTCTGGCTGTATAGTTTCTGTCCAAATACGGGTGTATAAAATTGCTTTGAAAACTTGCAGGAACGGTGGGAGAGGGTTTGTCCGGGTATGGTCTCATATTGTTTTGAGAATAAACTTTTCCACTTACTTTTGAAGCGTCGCCGCGTTGTCTTTGTTGGAATTCTCGGTCTACATCAGCAACTGATTCCCCCCAACGAATATGGGAAAATCTTTCAACAAGACGAGCGGTGTGTCTCATCGTAATATGGTTATATACCGTTGAGTTTCCAGTTCTAATCCACTTTTGATAATCATTTTGTGGTGCGCATCTGTACTCTTGGAGTTCGGTTCCTTCACCCGCTTTTAATTGCGGGAGATCCATAATCGCCTGCTCAATGGTGATTTGTTTTTCTCCAAATGTAAAACCCTTTGGCTCGACTTTCTCCTTATCGTAAGGAATATCGTTTCGTAAGCCAATGAAAAACACCCTTACTCGGCTTTGGGGAACACCGAATTCCGCAGCATTTAATGTATAAATGTTAACTGTGTACCCCGCTCCGGAAAATTCGTTAATGATAAGATCTTTTACATTTTCATCGTTTTTTGTTTTCATGGAAAGAATTCCCGTAACATTTTCCATTACAAAAAAACGGGGCTTAAAATGCTTTACAAACCGAACGAACTCCATAAACAAACTGTTTCTTGGGTCTTTTTTGTCACGATTTCCACTCAATGAGAAGCCCTGACAGGGGGGGCCACCTATAATACCGTCGATATCTACAGGTTCATCAGAAAACGAGTTCAGGTCTTTGATTTGAGTAATATCATTTGTTATTACTTTAGTGTTTGGGTGATTCTTTTTATATGTTTCCGATGCCCATTCATCTTTTTCTACCGCAAGCGGGATATTATATCCGGCCATTTCAAACCCGGTACTCAATCCTCCGCAACCAGCAAACAAATCTATAACATTTTTCATTATAAAACTTTCTCCTGTGGGTAATTAAACCACTCTTTTTCAATTTCTTCGTATGGGATATCATTCTTTGAGCAAAATTCTTTTATAGCCTTCATCGCTGAAAGGTTTGGCTTGCTTTTACCAGTTTCCCATCTGTTAATTGTCGAATAAGCTACGCCCAAATCCTTAGCAAAAGCATCTTGAGACAAAAATGCTTTTTGACGGGCTTTCTTTATCTGTTCGGATAGCATTACAGTATCGTTGCCTCCTTATCATAGTCTTATTATTATAGCATAATAATCTCATTTTTTCAATGGGTTTGGGAACATTTGCGAAAGATGTCAAATGTGTGCTAATCATTGTCATCACTTGTGCGTAATCCACATTAGTAAAATCATCCATCACAATTTGATGTGCGAAATTTAATGATTGCCCTCATTTTGTTGCTATTACCTATTTAATTCAAAATAAAAAGGACATCCTTTGGATGTCCTTTTTATTTTGGTGCCGCGCTGTGCGCGAAAAGATTTAGATATATGGGAGGGGCATACCCTCCCCTCCCAAGCCCACCCCATGCGGGCCGCGAGCGTGCCGCACTTGGGGAAATCCGGAGATCCCCGCACGGCGAAAGTCGTGCTTTTTATTTTGCGGCGCGCTCCGCGCGAACTGATTTAGATATTCGGGAAGGTATGACAAATAAAAGCACGACTTTCGTCGTGCTTTTATTTGTTTTATTTGCTGATGAAAAGGCTCCCTATCCAGTGGATCACATTTGCGGGCAGGTCAGGCACGAAGTAGGTCACCAGACCGTAGATCCAGAGGCAGAAGACGATGATGGGTGTAATGTACTTGAAGAAGATGCGCATCCAGCGGCGGACCTTCATGCCGGAGCCAGTGTTGGCCTCGAGCTCGAATTTGTCCCAGCCCCACAGACGGTCGCTCGTGCAGATGATAAGGAACAGGACCGAGCCGATGGGCTGGATGACTGTCTCCACAAAGAAATCCCACAGATCGAGGAAGCCGGACTCGCCGCCGAACGGATGGACGTTCGCGAGCACGTTTCCGGTGAGGGCCATGGGAGTGCAGAGGACCAGAAGAAGCAGGCAGCATATCACGCAGCCCTTTCTGCGGCTCCATCCGGTCGCCTCGCGGATCATGGCGAGGATGTTTTCGAAAACGGCGACGACGGTGCTCATCGCGGCGAAGATCATGAAGATGAAGAACAGGCTGCCCCAGATGCGTCCGCCGGCCATGTTCTGGAAGACGGTCACCATCGTGCTGAAGAGAAGCGGGGGGCCGGCGTCGGGGTCGATACCGAAGGTGGAGCATGCGGGGAAGATGATGAAGCCCGCAAGAAGCGCGACGAGCGTATCCAGCGCGCATACGTTGACGGCCTCGCCGAGAAGCGAGTGGCTCTTATCCGTATAGCTTCCGAATATGGCCATCGAGCCCATGCCGAGGGACAGGCTGAAGAAGGCCTGACACATGGCGGCGATTATGACGCTCGGGGTTATCAGGGAGAAATCGGGCTTCAGATAGAAGCTGATGCCCTCCTTGAAGCCGCCGAGCGTGCAGCTGCGGACGGCAAGGATTATCATGAGGGCGAACAGCGCGAGCATCATCCATTTGGTGACCTTTTCAAGTCCCTTCTGGATATCAAACGAGAGGATGAGGAAGCCGAGCACGACGACGAGTATCATGCACCCGATGTTGACTCCGGTGTTGGAGATGGTGTTGCCCCAGGTCAGAGTCTCTACGTTACCGGTGACGAAGCCGGCCAGATAGTGGAAGAAGTAGCCCGCGATGGTCGTGTAGAACATCATCAGGAAGAAGTTGCCCGCGAGGCTGAGCCAGCCCTGCAGGTGCAGAGGACTTTTTTCGTTTTTGAGAAGAGCCCGGGACATATTGAGCGGGCTCCGGCGGGACGCACGCCCCATGGCGAATTCCGCCGTCATGATGGGCACTCCGAGCAGCAGGACGCAGATGATATACACGAACACGAACGCGCCGCCGCCGTTGTGGCCGACCTTGTAAGGAAATCCCCATACGTTGCCGAGTCCTATGGCGCATCCTGCCGAAAGCAGAATGAAACCGAGGCGGCTGCCGAGGCTTTCCCGCTTGTTGTTCATGGTTTTTCCTCCTCTTTCTTGCTATACCCGGTCATTGTATCATCAGACGACGGAAAAGTCCATAGCCGGGCGGCATGAAACTCCGCCGGTTCCCTCCGCGAAAAGGAACTTTTTTCCGTTCCGGGCAAAAAAGGCGGCGCATCCCAAATGAGATGCGCTGCCTTTTTTGTTTTGTTTTACATTCCGAAATACGCCGTTGCGAAGTCCTTGAGTATCTTCACGGCGCTGTCGATGCCGGTCTTGGAGGTGTTCAGGGAGATATCGCGGTTGCGGATATCGTTCCAGGAGGTACCGGTGTAGTACTTGTAGTAGCTCGTGCGGCCCTTGTCAACTCTGTTGAGCTCGCTCTCGGCGGTGTCGGGGCTGTATCCGTAGTCCTCGACGATGCGCCTGAGCCTGTCGGCCTTGTCGCCGTAGAGGAAGACGCGCAGGAGCTTCTCCTGATCGGCGAGCACGTAGTCGGCGCAGCGGCCGATGATGACGCAGTTGCCCTTTTTCGCGACCTCGCGTATGACCTCGGACTGCGCGATGTACGCCTTGTCGTTGACGGGCATGGTGTACTGCAGACTGAGGTTGGGGGAGACGTAAGCGGTGCTCGCGATGTTGAAAAGGAAGGATTTGCGCGCGGTGACCTCGTTGTTCTCGATAAAGTCGGGGGAGAGACCGCTCTTCTCGGCTGCCATCTGGATGATGGCGCGGTCGTAATACTCGAAGCCGAGCTCCGTGGCGAGCAGCTTGCCGATTATCCTGGCACCGGTGCCGAATTCTCTGCTTATGGTGATTATCTTGTTGGCCATGGTATCCTCTCCTTCTTGTGAACGCAGCGTGTTTTATGCTTACGTGCCGATTATACGGCAAAAGGGAGCTTATTTCAACCGTAATTGTAAATGCCGCCGCCGATGAACTCGCGGAGCAGGGAATAGTCGGGCGTGACGTCCGGGCTGAGCTCGTCGAAGAGGTCGAGCGAGGGCGCGATGGACTGGAGCTGCTCGTTGTCGAAGTCGGCGCGCAGGAGCGTTCTGAAGAGCCTGCACGCGAAGGGCTTCATGACGGCGACCTCGTAGGGGAGCGTGGAATTTATCCAGCTGTCGGCGGCCATCTTGTAGGGGTCGATGTAGAGCTGCTCGCCGCGTATGACGTTGGACCACATCTCGAGCGTGTATGCCGCGTCCGCGCCGCGGAAGTTGTTGTCGCGGACGACACGGCGCATGAGGCGGAGCTGCTGGCGGGTGAGCACGCGCTCGCCCTCGACCCAATAGCCGCTGCTGGCGGTGACGTAGAGCTTGAACGCCTCGGGGTGCGGGGCAGTCAGGTCGGTGTTGAGGGCGTGGATGCCCTCGAAGATTACTATCTCGTTCTCGTTGAGGTGCAGGGGAGTGCTGCGGCTCGGGTCGCGCATCTGGCGGGCGAAGACGTACTGCGGTATCCTTATTTCCTCGCCGCGCGCGAGCATGCCGAAATGCTCGTTGAGCATGTCCATGTCGAGGCAGAGCGGCGATTCGAGGTCGATGTCGCCCTCGGGAGTGCGGGGCACGGTGCGGGGATCGACTGTCCTGAAATAATTGTCGAGCGAGATGGAGTGAGTGGTTATCCCGCGGCGCTCGAGCTCAGACTCGAGCCGGAAGGCGGAGGTCGTCTTGCCGGAGCCGGAGGGGCCCGCAAGCAGAACGACGGGGCTGCTGCTCATATTTTCGGTGATGCGGTCTGCCACCTCGGAGATCTGGCGGGAGTAGCCCTGTTCGGAATCCTCGATGAGGCCCTTGGGGTCTTCCTTTATGCGCCTGTTGACCTCGAGCAGGTCGATGACGTTAGACGATACCATTTGCAGCGCTCCTTTCGGCTATGTATTCATAGGGGTATTTCTTGTTGAAGCTGCGTGTGATGAGCCCGCTTTCGCGGTCGACGTTCTTCGTGACGCCGCCCGCGCCCATCGAGATGATGGAGTGGAGCTCCTCCATGATGCAGATATTGTAGAGATTTTCCCGGCCCGGGAGCGTCCATCCGACGTTCTCGAAGCCTCCGGCGGTGAATTTCTGCCGGTAGAGGTAGTACGGCCGGTAGCCGTGTGAATAGAGCTCCGAGCGCGCCGTGTCGAGCATGACTCCGACAGTCTCCCCGCCGGGGACGGGCGTGTTTTCGAGCCTCATGCGCGAGGCCCGCTTCATCGCGAGCGTGTGGACGGTGATGTTCTCCGCGCCGAGCGAGAGCATGGCCCCGAGCGAGCGGGCGAAGCCCTCCGGCGAGTCTCCGGGGAGCCCTGCGATGAGGTCTGCGTTTATGCAGTCGAAGCCGACCGAGCGCGCCTCGGCGAAGGCGGCGAGTATGTCCTCCGGCGTGTGCGCACGGCCTATGGCGCGCAGGACGTTCACGTCCATGCTCTGCGGATTTATGCTTATCCTCGAGACTCCGTTTTCGCGAAGCGCGAGGAGCTTTTCGCGTGTTATCGTGTCGGGCCTGCCGGCCTCGACGGTGAATTCGCGCAGGGAGGAGGTGTCGAAGCAGGCACGCAGCTTTTTCGAGAGCGCGTCGAGCTGCTCGGCGGTGAGGGTCGTGGGCGTGCCGCCGCCTATATAGAGCGTGACGGGGCGCTTCCCCTCGCGGGCGATGCGCTCGCCGGTCTCCTCGATCTCGCCGAAGAGCGCGTCGAGGTACGGCGCGACGAGCTTGAAGGATTTTTCCACGCTGTGGCTGACGAACGAGCAGTAGGCGCAGCGCGTCGGGCAGAAGGGGATGCCGACGTAGAGCGAAACGTCGCCCGGTGCGAGCGAGGCGTCGGCGGCGAGGGAGGCGGCTCCGCATTCGGCCGCGAGCGCGGCGCGGACGGGGGAGACGCGGTATTCCTCCGTAAGATGAGCGGCGGCGTCCGTCCCGCCCCCGGCGAGATGCCTCGCGGCGAGCTTCGCGGGGCGTATCCCCGTCAGTGCGCCCCATGGAGGCGCGGCGACGCCCGCGGCGAGAGCCGCGTCGTATATTGAGAGCTTGACTATCTTCTGCAGGACGGAGCTTCGCTCCTTTTCGGGCACTTCGGCGGAGTGCGCGGCGGAAAATTCGCCGCCCGCCGTGATGAAGCGCGCCCGCGCCTCGGCGGAGCCGCCCGCCTCCGAGAGCTCGGAGATTATGCAGGGGCGCGCACCGGGCTCGGAGACGAGCACGGGCTTTTCGTTCGGGAAGAGCGTCAGCAGAAGCTGCTCGACAGCGTACCGGAACTCATGTCCGGACATGATGAAATCCAATTTCAGGCCTCCGTAGCAGAGAGCATGTAGTAGTTGAAGCGGCGCTCGCGGTCGAGACTCGTGGCGTCGGCGTGTCCGGGATAGACCTCGTAGTCCCCGTCGAGCGCGGCGAGGCGGCGCAGGGAGGCGAGCAGGGTCTGCGTGTCGCCGCCGTCGAGGTCGGTGCGCCCGCAGGAGTCGCGGAAGAGCGTGTCGCCGCAGAATATCGCGTCGTCGCAGAGGAGCGTGACGCTGCCTGCGGAGTGCCCGGGAGTTTCGAGCACCTTGAAGGAGAGCTCTCCGACCTGCACGGTGTCGCCCTCGGAATAGAACTTCACGAACGGCGCGTAGGAGTAGAGCAGACTCGAATGGCCCGTCCTGAGAACGTCCTTCTCGTTTATATAGACGGGGATGTTCTTCTCCGCCTGTATCACGGCGACGCCCGTCGTGTGGTCGAAGTGACCGTGCGTGAGCAGGATGCACTCAGGAACGAGGGCGTTCTCCTCAATGTAGTTGAGTATGCGGCCGGATTCGGCGCCGGGGTCGATTATCGCGCATTTGAGGCTCTTCTCGTCGGTGACGACGTAGCAGTTTGTGGAGAGCTGCCCGACGGGCATGGCTTTTATAAGCATGATTCAGTTCCTTTCAAGCAGACGCTCGTAAGCGTAGTAATCGTTTCCCCAGTCGACGACGGCGGCACGGCGCTCGAAGCCGAGGCGCTCATAGAGGGCTATCGCGGCGGGATTCTGAATAGCGGCGAGCAGGCGCACCGAGCGCCAGCCGCGCACCGCGGCCTCGGACAGCATCTCGGAGACGAGCCTTGAGGCGAGACCGCGTCCGCTGAATTCCGGGAGTATCGCGACGCGCGCGAGCTCGCAGGAATCCGGGTACACGGCCCACGGCGCGTCCGTATAATCGCCGAGGTCGCCTATCGTGGCGGCCCCGACGGGCCTGCCGTCAGAGTACATAAGGTAGATGTATCCGCGGGGGATGTCGAAGCTGATTTCGCGCATGGAGGGGTAGTATTCGTTCCATGTGCAGCCGGGCGTCTTTGCCGCGGCGGCGTAGATATCGAGGATGAGAGGGACGTCCGCGTCCGTGGCTATGCAAAAGCTTATCATAGTTGATTCGTGTCCATTATGAGCGTGACCGGTCCGTCGTTTTCGCTCGTGACGAGCATATCTGCGCCGAAGCGCCCGGTCTGCACCTCAAAGCCCGCCTCGCGGCAGCGGGAGATGAAGTGTTCGTAAAGCGGGATGGCGGTCTCCGGTCTCGCGGCGGAGAGGAATTCCGGCCTGCGCCCGTGCGCGCAGTTTCCGTACAGCGTGAACTGCGAGACGATGAGCAGCGCTCCGCCCGCGTCGGCGAGGCTTTTGTTCATCTTGCCCGCGCCGTCCTCGAAAATACGGAGCTCGCATATCTTTTTGGCGAGCCTGTCCGCCTGCGCCTCGGTGTCGTCTACGTGGACCCCGAGCAGGACGAGCAGACCGCCATCTATCGCGCCGACCGTCTCGCCGTCAATGACGACGGAGGCGGACTTGACTCTTGTTACGACAGCTCTCATGCTTCCTCCCTATACTATACTCCGGGCTATACTCCGGGCCGCGTCACTTCGGTTATGCCCTTGATGAGGGACAGTCTGTTCATGACGGACGTGAGTACCGCGCGGTCGGGCACCTCGACGGAAATGCTGGCGAGAGCCTTGCCGCCGCCTATCTCGCTCATGTTGAGGGAGAGTATCTTGACCTTCGCGGCGTTGAGCGCGGTCGCAACGTCGACGATGAGGCCGCTCCTGTCACGGGCACTGAGGCTGATGGAGGTCGTGTAGTGCTCACCGGAGGTGTCGCCCCAGCTGACATCTATCCAGCGGCCCTCGTCCTCGCCGCGTGCGCGGGAGTTCAGGCAGTTCTGGCACTCGGCACGGTGAACGGAGATGCCGTAGCCCTTCGTGATGAAGCCGATGACCTTGTCTCCGGGGACGGGAGTGCAGCAGCGCGCGAACTTGATGAGGCAGTTGTCGAGCCCCTGCACGACGATGCCGCGGACCGGGCGGCTAGACTGCTGAACGGGAGTATCGCCGAGGATCCTGTCTATCTTCTCGCGCTCCTGCTTGCGGGAGCGGATTATTTCCTCGCGGAAGCGGTTGACGGCGCGGACGGTGCTCATGCCGCCGTAGCCGATGGCGGCGTACATGTCGTCAAGGCTCGAAACGGAGAGCTTTTTGAGCGAGGCGGAGATTATCTCCTCGTCCATGTAATCGCCTGCGCTGAGGCGGTTGCGCTTCATTTCGGCCTCGAAGGAGGCCTTGCCGAGCTCAATGTTCTCCTCCCAACGCTCCTTCTTGAACCACTGCTTTATCTTGTTCTTGGCGCGGGTAGACTGCGCTATGGATATCCAATCGCGGCTCGGGCCCTTCGAGGAGTTGGAGGTCAGTATCTCGACGATGTCGCCGTTTTGCAGGACGGTGTCGTAGGGCGTGATGCGCCCGTTGACCTTCGCCGAGACCATGCGGTTGCCGACGGCGGAGTGTATGGAGTAAGCGAAGTCTATCGGAGTCGCGCCGGCGGGGAGGTTGATGACGTCGCCGTTCGGCGTGAAGACGAAGACCTCGTCTGCGAACATGTCTATTTTCAGGTCCTGCACGAACTCGGCGGCGTCGCTGTCCTGCTGGGATTCGAGGAGCGTGCGTATCCACGCGAATTTTTCCTCGCCCGCGTCGGAGGCGCCGAGGCCCTGCTTGTATTTCCAGTGCGCGGCGATGCCGTATTCGGCGGTGTGGTGCATCTCCCAGGTGCGTATCTGCACCTCGAAGGGGATGCCCTCCGCGCCTATGACCGTCGTGTGGATGGACTGGTACATATTCGGCTTCGGAGTGCTGATATAGTCCTTGAACTTGCCGGTGATGGGCTTGAAAAGGTCGTGTATGTGACCGAGAACGTTGTAGCAGTCGGAGATGTCGGAGACTATGACGCGGAAGGCGCACAGGTCGAACACCTCGTCGAGCGACTTGTTCTGCGTGTACATCTTGCGGTATATGCTGTAAATATGCTTGATGCGGCCCGATACTGCGGCATCGATGCCGTATTCCTCCATCCTCGCCGCTATGCGGGACTTGATGGTGTCCATGAATTCCTCGAGGGTGTGCATGCGGCTGTCGAGCTTCGCGGTTATCTCCGTGTAGCCGAGCGGATCGAGGTATATGAGGGAGAGGTCCTCGAGCTCCCATTTTATTTTCTGAATGCCGAGGCGGTGCGCTATCGGGGCGTAGACCTCCATCGTCTCGAGTGCCTTTTCGCGCTGCTTTTCGGCGCTCTGGTATTCCATGGTGCGCATGTTGTGCAGGCGGTCGGCTATCTTTATGAGGATGACGCGGATGTCGCGCGCCATCGCGATGAGCATCTTGCGCAGGTTCTCGACCTGCTCCTCCTCCTTGCTCGTGTAGGTGACGCGGGTCAGCTTCGTGACGCCGTCGACTATCTCGGCGACGGACTGCCCGAAGCGCTTCCTGACGTCCTCGAGCGTGGCCTCCGTGTCCTCGACCGTATCATGCAGCAGCGCCGCGATCACGGCGTCCTCGTCGAGCCCCATCTCTGCGGCTATCTCGGCTGCGGCGATGGGGTGCGTTATGAAGAGCGTACCGTCCTTGCGGCGCTGGGAGCCGTGCATGGAGGCGGCGTATTCGTACGCAGACCTCAGGCGCGGCACGTTCAGATTCGGATTGTAGAGCTGTATCTTCTCTTCGAGAGCGAGATACTGGGAGTATACATCATTTTCCTCGTTCATGTCGTTCCCCCGGGAGCCTCTGCGGGATTGAGGCGTTTCAGAATGACGGAATTGGCGAGATCGGTCTTGCCCGTCGAGACGGGCACGCGGATTATGAACATCCCCCGCTGTTCGCTGAGGGAGATGAGCCTCAGCTCACGGAATATCTGGAGGGATATGTACGTCCTGCAGGCCTCTGCCATGCCGGTCTCCTCCGTGAGCTGCCGCAGGACTCCCGTCCTGCTTCCGCGTATCTCGGGCCGCTTCGAGGCGAGCACGCGCCACAGCCTGACGAGGTCGTCGCGGCTCGGCCTGAGCCGCTCTCTGTCCCCGACGCTTATCTCCTCGCCTCTGAGGAAGCGGGAGCATAGGTAGTAGCTTATGTGCTCGTCGGCTCCCGACTGCACCGCGTCGCGCAGCAGGAGCTGCACGGTGCGCGAGCCGTGGAAATCGTTTATGCTCGGCTCGAAGGCGAGGCAGGAGAGCGAGCCCTCGCGCAGCTCGAGCTCTGCCAGCCGCTTCGAGAAGAATATGCACTCGACGCTTCCGTCGGGGCGGCTGACGCGCATCTTGACGTGCTTGTCGCCGCCTATCGAAAGGATCTGGTCGACCCGCGCGTCCTTCAGGCAGAGGGTGGGCGGCGGGCTGCCGTTGCCCCACGGGGCGAGCATGTAGAGGTCCTCGATGTTGCGCAGAGTCAGCATGCTGAGGTCGGTGAGCTCCGCATCTATCGGGAGAAGGCGCGCCTTCACGTCGCTCGTGTGCTCGGAGTAATACTCGGCGAGCGCGTCGCGGAAGCCGTCTATCTCCTCGGCGTAGAGGTTCACTCCGGCGGCGAAAGCGTGCCCGCCGAAGGATATCAGCCTGTCGGACATGGAGCAGAGAGCGTCGTAGATGGGGAAGCCCTCCCAGCTGCGGCAGGAGCCGCGGCCTATGCCGTCCTCTATGCAGATTATGACCACGGGGACTCCGAAGCGTTCCATGAGCCGCGAGGCGACTATTCCGGAGACGCCGTGGTGCCAGTTTTCGTCGGCGAGGACTATCGGCGAGGTGACGACATCGGGCAGACGCGAGAGCGCCTCGGCGAAGATCCTGTCCTCGATGGCTCGGCGCTGCGTATTCAGGCTGCACAGCGTCGCCGCGAGCTCGGAGGCCTTGACCGGGTCGTCGGCCATGAGGAGCTCAAAAGCGTCCTCGACGCGGCCCATGCGCCCGGCGGCGTTGAGCTTGGGGATGATGGAGAAGCTGATGTCGACGTCGGAGGCGCGCAGGGGCTTTACGCCTATCTGGTCCATCAGCGAGAGAATGCCGATGCGGCCGCCGCCGTTTCTGTATATCCTGACGCCGTGCCGTATCAGGGCACGGTTTTCGCCCGTGACGGGCATGATGTCGGCTATCGTGCCGAGCGCGACGAGCTCGACGTATTTTTTCATGACGTCATCGAGCCTGTCCGCCCCCTCGAGCGCGCAGACGAGCTTGAAGGCGACTCCGACGCCCGCGAGACCCTTGAACGGATATCCGCAGTCGGGACGCAGAGGGTCGACGACCGCGCAGGCGTCGGGAAGCTCGTCGGAGCATTTGTGATGGTCTGTGATGACGAAATCGACGCCGAGCGTACGCCCGAGCGCGACCTGCGGAGCGGCGGTGATGCCGCAGTCGACCGTGACTATGAGGGTGACGCCGCGGCGCGCGAATTCCGTGACGGACTCGTCGGAGAGCCCGTAGCCCTCGGTGAGCCTCTCGGGGATCTTCACGTCGCAGGTGAGCCCGCGGCCGCGCAGATAGTCTGCGATGATGGCCGTCGCGGTGAGCCCGTCCACGTCGTAGTCGCCGAAGACGGCGATGTGCTCGCCGCGCTCGACGGCGAGAGAGATGCGCTCGACGGCCCTGTCCATATCGCGCATGAGCATCGGGTCGTGGAGGAGGCCGACATCGTCGCGCAGGAGCTCGCGCGCCTCGTCTGCGGAGGTGCAGCCGCGCGAGGCCATGATGAGCGCCACGAGCGGCGAGAGACCGCTCTCCGTGAGCTCGCGGGCCTTGTCTTCAAACCCGGTACGGACGTTCCAGTATTCCATTGCCATGACCCGCTGCCTCCTTCGGAAACCGATTTGTCCGAGCCGCCGGACGGGGCGCTTCCCGCCGGAAGAAAATACTCGGAGCTATTTTATACAATAGAACAAGTATATCATACGGGTCCCTCTTTGACAAATCGTTTTTTTACCTATTTGTTGATAAATTTGCATGGAAGAAGGATTGATTATTGCCGCAAAACAAGATATAATCAATAAAAATACGATCCCGCAGTCTATCCGGAGGGCAAAACGGCTCCGGAAACCGCCCGGGGGGCGGTCAGCAAGCGTATAAGAAAATTGATATATGGAGGAAGTACTAATGGCTCAGATCACCGAGAAAGAAAACTTTATGCGAGTAGTTCGCGGCGAGGAACCCGCATGGGTGCCCCGTTACGGCGTTATCTCCGGCTCCGATCCCAGATTCAAGCCCGCCTGCTCCAGCCCGATGCTCGGAATTCTCCGCGGCAAGCCCGGCCCCGACGGCATTGCCCGCGACGTGTTCGGCGTTGAGTATACCCCCACCGAGAGCACCGGCGGTATGTCCCTGCCCACCCCGGGCCGCTTCATTCTCGACGACATCACCAAGTGGCGTGACGTCATCAAGGCTCCCGATTTCAGCGGCTACGACTGGGAGAAGGTAGCGAAGGACGCCATGAAGAACATCAACAGAGACGAAGTCGCCGTCGCGCTCAGCGCCCCCGGCAGCTACTTCCAGGCTCTCATGGGCTTCATGGGCTTCACCGAAGGCCTCTGCGCCATGTATGAGGAGCCCGAAGAGGTCCTCGCTCTCATGGATTACCTCAGCAAGTTCTATGACAACATCACCAAGAACCTCATCGGCTACATAAAGCCCGACATATTCAGCATCGCCGACGATACCGCGACCTCCCTCAACCCGTTCATCTCCCCCGAGATGTACCGCGAGCTGATAAAGCCCTTCCACGCCAGCCAGTGCAACATCGCCGCCAACATGGGCATCCCCGTCAACATGCACAACTGCGGCCGCTGCGAAGACACCATCGATGACTGGCGCGAATTCGGCGTCAAGATCTGGAACCCCGCTCAGGTCATGAACGATCTGGTCGGCATCAAGAAGAAGTACGGCAACGACCTCGTCCTCGTCGGCTGCTGGGATTCCTCCGGCCCCGTGGGCTGGCCCGGAGCGAGCGAGGAGCTCGTCCGCAGCGAGGTCCGCAAGTGCATCGATACCTACGCGCCCGGCGGCGGCTTCATGTTCTGGGGCAGCGTCTGCGGCGACAAGGAAGACCCCGAGGTCAAGCAGCGCGGCGAGTGGATCGCCGACGAGGTCTATACCTACGGCCACGCCTTCTACAAGAAATAAGATATTCGCATCTTTTGCTGCCGCTCCCGTATTTTCGGGAGCGGCAG
The DNA here is from genome assembly GCA_045628845.1 of Oscillospiraceae bacterium. Lineage (GTDB taxonomy): Bacteria > Bacillota > Clostridia > Oscillospirales > Oscillospiraceae > RGIG7949. Next base: position 7,709 of record JAZQQE010000051.1, on the reverse strand, counting down.
CGGAGTATTTCGGGCTGTATGCCCGGGTGAAAGGAGAGGGGAGACATGATTCTGCATCCCGGCGGAACAGAGCTTACGGAGGAGGCGGCGCGCGCCGCGTGCTTCCGTGAGGGCGACCGCGTGCTCGACCTCGGCTGCGGGGACGGGACGGCGATGAAGTTCCTTGCCGAAAGGCTCGGCCTCGTCATGTCCGGCTGTGACCGCTCGAAGAAGATGGTCGCGCTGGCAAAAAGCGAGGGGCTCGACGTGATCGAGACGGACGGGCTCGAGATAGACCTGCCCTCGCTCTCGCTCGACGGCGTCATCGCCGAATGCTCGCTCTCCCTGATGGACAGGCACGGGGAGCTTTTCCACGAGGTGTACTGCCTGCTGAAAAAGGGCGCGCGCCTCGTCATCACGGATCTTTACGACCGTATGCCCGACCCGGAGCGCGTCGAGAAAAACAGGCTCGACGCACTGAAATACCTCAACACCCGCCGCGAGGAGGGCAGCTGCGGAGACGTATCCGCGCCGTCACCCATCCGGCTCGACGGGCTGTTCATAGCCGACGAGCTCATCCGTATGCTCGAGGAGACGGGCTTCACCGTCCTCCGCTTTTCCGACCGCACGAAGCTCCTTCACGACTTCGGCGCGCAGATACTGATGGACTTCGGCTCGTTCGAGAGCTATGCCGCGTCCCTGCCGGACGGGGCTGAGTGCTTCTGCAGCGGAGTGCCGGGCAAAAACGCCGGGTACTTCATGCTCGTGGCGAAAAAAGACTGATGAAGATAGCGGGTCTGATCCCGGCGGCGGGGCTGTCGAGCCGGATGGGAGCGTTCAAGCCTCTGCTGCCCGTTGACAGAGAGGACGGATGCGGCTGCGTGACCGTGCTCGAGCGTGTCGTGAACACGTTGCGGAGCGGGGGAGCGGACCGCGTTTTCGTCGTTACGGGGAAAAACGCGGAGAAGCTCCGCGGCGTCATCGCCTCCTCCGGCGCGGAGGAGATATACAACAAAAGCTATATGCTCGGAATGAGCTTTTCCGTGACCGCCGGAGTGCGCGCGGCGGACGAGGCGGGCGCTGACGGCGCCCTGCTGCTCCCGTGCGACACGCCCGCGGTGCAGTCGGAATGCGTGAAAATGCTGCTCGCCGCCGCCGACAGCGAGCATTTCGCCGTCGCGTGCTACAAGGGCAAAAAGGGGCATCCTCTGTGGATACCCCGCAAATACTTCAAGGAGATCCTCTTTTCCGGCAGCGTGAAAAACGTCACGCGCGCCCATGAGGACGAGATGATCAGGGTCGAGACGGGGCGCGAGAGCGTCGTGCTCGACATGGATACTCCGCGCGCGTATCAGCGCGTGCTCGATTACCTGCTAAACGGCGAGACGGACCTCGCCATGCTTGCGAAAAACAGAAGAATAATACTCGTCCGCCACTGTGAGACCGAGCGGCACGCCGGGCCCATCTTCATGGGTCAGACGGACGTGCCCCTCTCGACGCGCGGACTTGCCGATACCATCGCCGCCGGAGGGCGGGTACGTGCGCTCGAGCCGAAGGTGACGACGGTGTATTCGAGCGACCTGCGCCGCGCCTCCGCGACAGCCGCCGCCGTCGCGGGCAGGCTCGGAGCGAAGATGGCGCTGACGGCGGGCCTGCGGGAAATATCGCTCGGCGACTGGGACGGGCGTCCCGTGGCCGACATCGCGGCCGCCTTCCCGAAGGAATACGAAAAGCGCGGCGCGGACCTGCTGAAGTACAAGCCGCAGGGCGGCGAGAACTTCTACGACCTGCGCTACCGCGCCGCGTCGTGCCTGATAGAGATACTGAAAAGAGATCCGTCGCCGGACGTGCTCATCGTGACCCATGCGGGGACGATAACCGCCATACGCTCTGCCGTCACGGGCCTCGACATGGACCCGGCAGACAAGCTGCCGCCCGGCGGGATGCTGACCATAACGGGGGAAGACTATGGCAAGAGTTAAAGTGAGCCCCGTAAAAATGACGAAGAGCGTCTGCCCGGTGTGCTATCGCACGACAGAGGCGCGCATAGTGCGCCGCGGCGGCGACAGATACATGAAGAAGACCTGCCCGGAGCACGGGGATTTCTCCTGCGTCATTTGGCGCGGCGAGCCCGCCATGGAGGAATGGGGAGCGTACAGCGCGCCCTCGCCCGTGCCGGAAGACTGCCCGGACGCCTGCGGCCTCTGCGCGGGCCATCTGCGCGACACCTGCTGCATCCTCGTCGAGGTGACGCACCGCTGCGACCTCGGCTGCCCGTTCTGCTTCGCGGACGCGGGCGCGCCGGAGCCGGAGCCGTCGGTCGACGAGCTTGCGAAGATATCCCGCCGCCTCGTCGCCGACGGGCGGAGCTTCATCCAGCTCTCCGGCGGCGAGCCCGCCGTGAGGGACGATCTGCCCGAGATAATCGCCGCCGCGCGCGCCGCGGGGGCTTCGAGCATCCAGCTCAATTCCAACGGTCTGCGCCTCGCCGCGGACCCGGATTTCGCGCGCCGCTGTGCCGGGGCGGGACTCGACTTCGTCTTCATGCAGTTCGACGGCGTGACGGACGACGTGTATGAGAAGCTGCGCGGCAGGCCGCTTCTGAAAGAGAAGCTCCGCGCCATCGATGTGTGCGACTCGCTCGGTGTCGGCGTGACGCTCGTGCCGACGGTGGTCCCGCGCGTCAACGATTCGCAGATAGGCGACATCATCCGCTTCGGGCTCTCGCGCTCGCCCGCCGTGCGCGGAGTGCACTTCCAGCCCGTGAGCTGGTTCGGCAGAGTGCCGCGCGCGCCGGACGACGGAGACCGCATAACGCTCCCCGAGATACTGCGCGCCATAACGGAGCAGACGGACGGGCTCATCAAGCTCTCCGACCTCGCGCCGTCCTCCTGCGACCACCCGAGGTGCGGCTTCCACAGCGATTTCGTCGCCATGCCGGACGGGGTGCTCGCCCTGAGCAGGGCCGACGGCTGCTGCTGCGGAACGGGAAACGCCGCATTGAAAAACAGAAGATTCGTCGCGCGCCGCTGGAAACGCACGGACACGGGCGAAGAGCCGGGCACGGACATGACCGACATGGCGACCTTCCTCGCGAGGGTCAGGCGCAACGGCTTCACCGTGACGGGCATGGCCTTCCAGGACGCGATGAACATCGACCTCGAGCGTGTCAGGACGTGCAGCCTGCACGTCTGGGACAAGGGCAGGATAGTGCCGTTCTGCGTGAAATACATGAGGTGAAGAGATGACCGACCGCGAGAAAAGATGCCTCGAACTCCTTGACGGCGCGGGCCTGCCGCAGCGCAAGACGGAACACTGCCGCGCCGTTGCCGCCCTCGCCGCGGAGACGGCCCGCCGCCTGCGTGAAAAAGGCTACGAAACGGACGTCTCGCTCTGCCTGCGCGGCGGCCTTGTCCACGACATAAAGAGATACGAGAAACGCCACGCGCGCGTCGGCGCCGCGTACCTGCGGAGCCTCGGACTCGAAGAGGAGGCGCGCGTGTGCGCCCTGCACGACGGAGAGGATATCTCCCTCGACCTGAACGACGCCGCGGCGATAGTCTGCCTCGCGGACAAGCTGCTCGCGGGCGCTGAGTACGTCGGCATAGAAAAGCGCTACGCCTACACCTCGAAGAAGTACGCGCACGACCCTGCGCTGATGCGCGTCATCGCTCGCCGCCGCATGAACGCCTACGCCCTGCTCGCCGTCACGGAGGCGGCCCTCGGCGTGACGATGCCGGATGTATGGCGGGAAGTTGACAGAGCGGGAAAAATGTCATATAATGTCTGAGCCCGAAAATCCGGGTATAAAGGAAAACCTATCTCAATAAAGAAAGGCGGGTCATAATGGGAAAATTCTGTTCCGATTGCGGCGCTCCCCTCAATGAGGAGGGCATCTGCGCCGCCTGCGCCTCCGCCGCCGCGGAAGCCGCCGAGCCTACCGTTGATTCAATAGTCGAAGAAGTCCGCAGAGAGAGCGCTCTCCAGTGGCAGCCCGAGCCCGAAGCCGCCGCAGAGCCCGCGCCCGAAGCCGAGGCCGAGCCCGCGCCTGCCGCGGAGCCCGAGCCCGAAGCCGAGCTCGCTCCCGCGCCCGCTGCCGAGCCCGTGCAGATCAAGCAGGCGGGTCAGCCCCCGGTCATATACCCCCCCGTATACACCTCGCAGGACTATGCGGTGCCCCCGCAGCCTCCCGAGGAGATTCCCGAAGCCGAGCCCGACAGGCCCGAGCGCAAGAGCAAATGGGAGATCATGAGCTCCTGGGGAACTGTCGGAGCCCTCGCTCTCATGGCCATCCCCGGAATAGGCTTCATCATCACGATAATCTGGGCGTGCGGCGGCTGCCGCAAGTACGCCAAGCGCAACCTCGCGCGTGCTCTGCTGCTGATCCTCGTCATCGCGCTCGTCGTCCTCATCATAGGCGGCGCGCTGACCTACTTCTTCTGCATCAGACCTGTGCTCCCCGAGGTACAGGGGACGATAACGAGGGTGTTCGAGGCCCTGTTCAACGGCTATACCATCAACTGGAACTGATAGGCAAAAATGAATGAATACGCCGCAGAAGCTGCAGCGCATCCTGTCGTTCCCGCGCGAAAAGACGCGGGAAACGCCTGAAATGTGCGAAGCTACTGCGGCGTATTTCGTGATATGCCGGAAAAAACGGCGGACCGCCGGAAAATGATTTTTGCAATTACCGCATTTGCGTCTTGCAGGATCGGGACGTTTGTGGTAACATTGATGAAAATAAACAGACCGCACGGAATCTCTATCGGAAAGGAAAGACAGCTTTGAAAAAGAAATATATCTACCTCTTCACGGAGGGCAACGGAAATATGCGTGAGCTGCTCGGCGGCAAGGGCGCCAACCTCGCGGAGATGACCAATATAGGACTTCCCGTGCCGCAGGGCTTCACCATCACCACCGAGGCCTGCACGCAGTATTACGAGGACGGCCGCAAGATCAACGACGAGATCATGGCGGACATCATGGAGTACATCGCCAAGATGGAGACCATCACCGGCAAGAAGTTCGGCGACCTCGAAAATCCGCTGCTCGTGTCCGTGCGCTCCGGTGCGCGCGCGTCCATGCCCGGCATGATGGACACCATACTCAACCTCGGCCTCAACGAGGACGTCGTCGACGTCATGGCCCGCAAGTCCGGCAATCCCCGCTGGGCGTGGGACTGCTACCGCCGCTTCATCCAGATGTATTCCGACGTCGTCATGGAGGTCGGCAAGAAATACTTTGAAGAGCTCACCGACACCATGAAGGCCCGCAAGGGCGTCAAGCAGGACGTCGAGCTCGACGCGGACGACCTGAAGGAGCTCGCCATGCAGTTCAAGGCCGAGTACAAGGCCAAGATAGGCGAGGACTTCCCGACCGACCCGAAGGAGCAGCTCATGGGCGCCGTCAAGGCCGTGTTCAGAAGCTGGGACAACCCGCGCGCGAACGTGTACCGCCGCGACAACGACATCCCCTATTCGTGGGGCACCGCCGTCAACGTCCAGATGATGGCCTTCGGCAACATGGGCGACGACTGCGGCACCGGCGTCGCCTTCACCCGCGACCCCGCGACCGGCGAGAAGAGGCTCATGGGCGAGTTCCTCACCAACGCGCAGGGCGAGGACGTCGTCGCCGGCGTCCGTACCCCGATGCCCATAGAGCAGATGGCCGAGAAGTTCCCGGAGGCGTTCGCCCGCTTCAAGGAGGTCTGCGCCATCCTCGAAGAGCACTACCGCGACATGCAGGACATGGAGTTCACCGTCGAAAACGGCAAGCTCTTCATGCTGCAGACCCGCAACGGCAAGCGCACCGCGCAGGCCGCTCTGAAAATTGCCTGCGACCTCGTTGACGAGGGCATGATAGATGAGAAAAAGGCCGTCGCCATGATAGAGCCGCGCAACCTCGATACGCTGCTGCACCCGCAGTTCGACGCGGAGGCCCTCAAGGCCGCCGAGCCCGTCGGACGCGGCCTGGGCGCGAGCCCCGGCGCCGCCTGCGGCAAGATAGTGTTCACCGCCGAGGATGCCATCGCCTGGAAGGATAAGGGCGAGAAGGTCGTGCTCGTGCGCCTCGAAACGAGCCCCGAGGACATCACCGGCATGAAGGCTGCGCAGGGCATACTGACCGTCCGCGGCGGCATGACCAGCCACGCCGCCGTCGTAGCGCGCGGCATGGGCACCTGCTGCGTCTCCGGCTGCGGCGACATCGCCATGGACGAGGCCAACAAGCGCTTCACGCTCGGCGGAAAGACCTTCCGCGAGGGCGACTGCATCTCCATCGACGGCTCGACCGGCAAGATATACGACGGCCTCATCCCGACCGTCGACGCCACCATCTCCGGCTACTTCGGCCGCATCATGGCGTGGGCCGATAAATACCGCCGCCTGCAGGTGCGTACCAACGCCGACACCCCGCGCGACGCGAAGAAGGCGCGCGAGCTCGGCGCGCAGGGCATAGGCCTCTGCCGTACCGAGCATATGTTCTTCGACCCCGAGCGTATCGCCGCGTTCCGCGAGATGATCTGCTCCGATACCGTCGAAGAGCGCGAGGCCGCCCTTGCCAAGATCCTGCCGATGCAGCAGAGCGACTTCGAGGCTCTGTACGAGGCCCTCGAGGGCAACCCCGTGACCATCCGCTTCCTCGACCCGCCTCTCCATGAGTTCGTCCCGACCGAGGAAAAGGATATCGAGGCGCTCGCCGCCGCGCAGGGCAAGAGCGTCGAGACCATCAAGAACATCATCGCGGGCCTCCACGAGTTCAACCCCATGATGGGCCACCGCGGCTGCCGTCTCGCCGTCACGTACCCCGAGATAGCCGCCATGCAGACCCGCGCAGTCATCCGCGCCGCCATCAACGTCATGAAGAAGCACCCCGACTGGGACCTCGTGCCCGAGATAATGATCCCGCTCGTCGGCGAGGTCAAGGAGCTCAAATATGTCAAGAACGTCGTCGTGAAGAACGCCGACGAGGAGATAGCCGCCGCCGGAGTCGCCATGAAGTATAAGGTCGGCACCATGATAGAGATACCGCGCGCCGCCCTCACCGCCGACCAGATAGCGACCGAGGCCGAGTTCTTCTCCTTCGGCACCAACGATCTCCCGCAGATGACCTTCGGCTTCAGCCGCGACGACGCCGGCAAGTTCCTCGGCGCGTACTACGACACGAAGATATATGAGAACGACCCGTTCGCCCGCCTCGACCAGACCGGCGTCGGCAAGCTCGTGGAGATGGCGGCGAAGCTCGGCCGCGCCACCCGCCCCGCCCTGCACCTCGGCATCTGCGGCGAGCACGGCGGCGACCCGACGAGCGTCGAGTTCTGCCACCGCGTCGGCCTCGACTACGTGTCCTGCAGCCCGTTCCGCGTCCCCATCGCCCGCCTCGCCGCCGCCCAGGCAGCTATTCGCGACGAAAAGTAATAACCGAAATCCCTTGATATATAAGGCTTTTCGGGGCAGTTTGATCGCCCTGCAAAATGGGGAGAGACTGCAATAAGATATGCGATGAAGATCTCCGTATTTAAAAAATACGGAGATCTTTTTGATTAATTCTATTTTTCAGAAAGAGAATATGGTATAGTTTACATATAAGAGCGAAGAAGAGGGGGTTAATTATGCTGAAAAGAACGTTCTCATTTATACTCGCTTTTGTGATGTGTCTGAGTCTGGCCGCCTGCGGCAATAACACGGATATCGGGAGCGAGGATGCCACAAATGAAGACACACAGGTATCTG
>JAZQQE010000050.1:0-31626 GCA_045628845.1 Oscillospiraceae bacterium | reverse complement strand
AGCCTCCGGGAGCTGGAAGAAAAGCGAGCTGAGGAAGGCGGGCTTTACCGCGAACAGCAGTTCGGAGAGAACGTGGACCGCGAGGCCGCAAAGAAAACGCTTAACCGTATGCAAGTGCTGGATGGCCAGATCGAAAAGGCAGGCGCCGAAGTCCTCAAAGCAGAAAATGCGGAAGTGCTCAAAAAGGTGCTTCACAAGGCCCGCAAGGTCGTTGAGAAGCAGGAGCGCGAGCACGGGAAGGAAATGCTTGCGAGATACCGTGACCGTCAGAAGAACGCCGCGGAGGTCAAGAAATCCCGCGAGAAGATCAAGACGGACACGGACGCTCTGAAAAAGTGGATACTGCACCCGAACAACAAGAACGCCTTATACTGTTAGTCATGACGTTAGTCATACACGGACATTTTGCAATTTTCTCGACAACTCTGCACAACTTTTGGATTTGAGGTTTCGGTTTTGAAAAAAAGAAAAAAGCCTTGAAAACACTGATTTTATCAGCATTTTCAAGGCTTTTGGCGGAGAAGATGGGATTTGAACCCATGCTACGTTCATCACGTACTACTCCCTTAGCAGGGGAGCCCCTTCGGCCTCTTGGGTACTTCTCCATCAAGCCGAACAAGCGTATGTTAGCATACTTGAAGATGTTTGTCAATTATAAGTTTGCCTTTGACAAATGGCGGCAGACTTCGACACGGATTGAAGAATAAAATAGACTTACGTCGAAAAAGGGGTGATGATTTGTTCGATGAAGAACAGAAAGAGACACTTATCAGATTCGCTCTCGAATACAGATGGGAGCCGCAGGTCGTGTGCAAAGTATTCAATTTTCTGTACGGAGCTTCGGTAGAGCCGGAAGACCTTCCACCGGAGCTGCGGGCAGGGGTGGATCAGGAGAGACTTATCTCGTGAAGCGCCGCGACGCGCCGGCGAAGCTCCGCGTGCTCGGGAAGCGAGAGCTCGGGGTCGGCCTTGAGCACCTTTTCTGCCTGCTCCTGCGCCGCCGAGAGCGTTTCCATATCGCCGCGCAGGTCCGCGAGCCGCATCTCGGGCAGGCCGTGCTGGCGTGAGCCGAAGAAATCGCCCGGTCCGCGCAGACGCAGATCCTCGGAGGATATGCGGAAGCCGTCGTTGGTCTCACAGAGGACGTTGAGGCGTTCAGCCGCCTCGGAGCCGCCCTGATTGAACATAATGCAGTAGCTTTTTGCCTTGCCTCTGCCGACTCTGCCGCGAAGCTGATGGAGCTGAGACAGACCGAAGCGCTCCGCGTTTTCTATGACCATGAGCGTCGCGTTCGGCACGTCGACACCGACCTCAACGACAGTAGTCGAGACGAGGATATCGCTTTCACCGCTGACAAAGCGGGCCATGACGGCCTCCTTTTCGGAGGCCTTCATTTTGCCGTGCAGAAGCCCTATATCGAGATCGGGAAATACCTCGCTGCGCAGATGCTCCGCGTAGCTGACGACCGCCGCCGTGTCCTGCGCCTCGTCGTCCTCTATCATCGGGCAGACTATGAAGACCTGATGCCCTTCGGCAGCCTGCCTGCGGATGAACTTGTTGATCCTCTCACGCATGCCCTCGTCGACCGCGTAGGTGCTGACCTTCTGGCGGCCCTGCGGGAGCTCGTTGAGTATGCTGACGTCGAGATCACCGTAAATTATGAGCGCAAGCGTGCGCGGGATGGGCGTAGCGGACATGACGAGCACGTGCGGCCTGTCGCCCTTTTCGGAGAGCGCAGTCCGCTGGCGGACGCCGAAGCGGTGCTGCTCGTCCGTTATGACGAGGGAGAGCCCCGCAAATCCCACGCCCTCGGATATGATCGCGTGAGTGCCGACGACGAGCCCGGCTTCGCCGGAAGAAATCGCGGCGAGTGCTTCGCGGCGGGCCGAAGCCTTCATCGAACCCGTCAGCAGTACGGTCTTGATTCCATAGGGCGCAAGCATCTCGGACAGAGTGCGGAAATGCTGCTCGGCGAGGATCTCCGTCGGCGCCATGAAGGCGACCTGCAGCCCTGCCGAGCATACGGCCCATATACATATCGCGGCGACGGCCGTCTTGCCGGAGCCGACGTCGCCCTGCAGAAGCCTCGTCATCACGCGGCCCGAGGCCATATCGCCGAGAAGCTCCGCCGCGGCCTTTCGCTGAGCGTTCGTAAGGTCGAAGGGGAGCCTGAAATCATTTAAGTCAGGCATGGGGATGACGTGCCCGGCATATTCGCGCTCCTGACGCTTTATCGAGCCGAAAGCCGCGGCGAGCACGAAGAGCTCCTCGAATACGAATCTGCGGCGCGCCGCGCCGAGGGAGACAAGGTCGGACGGGAAGTGTATCTCGCGGTACGCCCAGCCTGCGTGCGGCATGTCGAAGACTCGCCGCACCTCCTCGGGTATGACTTCGGGGAAGGGGTCGGGAGCGGCCTCGAGCGCCTGACGGATGGACGAGGAGAGTATTTTGTTGGATATTCCGGAGGTGAGGCGGTATATGGGCACTATCGCGCCCGTAGTCGCGCCCTCCGCGCCGACAGGCTCGAATTCCGGCGTATTCAGGCTGAGATGAGGGCCCATGCGGGTAAATTTGCCGTAGAAATAGTAGTCCTCTCCGGCGCGGAACTTATCCTTCAGCCAGCTTTTGTTGAAAAAAGTGACGTTCGCGCTACCGCTTCCGTCGGAAACGCGGAACTTGACGAGCTCCATCCCTCGCCTTATGCGGGCGAGCGTGGGCGAGGTCACGACGGAGGCGAGTATGCAGACGCTCTCCCCGTCGGCTACGTCGGAGATGCGTTTTATCGCGGTCCTGTCCTCGTAGTCACGCGGGAAGTAGTTGAGCAGCTCGCGCAGCGTGTTTATGCCGAGCTTTGAGAGAAGCTTGGCGCGCTGCTCACCGACGCCCTTTATGAAGCGTATGCCGCCGTCAAGTTCAGCCATCGTTGCCCTCCCTGAGGATCCGCAGATTCTTTTCGTAGTCCGGGCGTATGATGCCCTTTTCCGTGATTATGCCCGAAATGAGGTCGTGATCGGTCACGTCAAACGCGGGATTCCTGACCTTTATGCCGCGCGGAGCCATGCGTTCGGAATACCACAGCTCCGTGACCTCGGCCTCGTCACGCTGTTCGACGATGATGCCGCGCCCGTCGGGCGTGGACATGTCTATCGTAGAGGTCGGAGCGGCGATGTAGAAGGGGATGCCGTAGTGCTTTGCCATTACGGCGAGCCCGAGCGTACCTATCTTGTTAGCCGTGTCGCCGTTTGCCGCGATGCGGTCGGCTCCCGTAATGACGATATCTATGAGCCCCGCCGCCATCGCGGAGGCCGCCATGTTGTCGCACTGGAGCGTCACGTCACAGCCGCCGGCCGAGAGCTCATACGCCGTCAGCCTCGCGCCCTGGAGCAGGGGGCGGGTCTCGTCGGCGTAAATGCGAAGGTGCATGCCCTGCTCAAGAGCGAGATACATGGGCGCCGTCGCCGTGCCGTAGCGCACGGTGGCGAGCTTACCCGCGTTGCAGTGGGTGAGGACGCCCATGCCTTCGCGCAGGAGGGGGAGTCCGCTCCTGCCTATGCCGCGGCATATCTCGATATCACTTGAAACAACGCCGCGCGCCTCCCCGGCAAGCGCCGTGAGCGCGTCAGATACGGAAGAAAATTCTCCGTTTACCCTGCGCTCCATCTTGTCGAGCGCCCATTTGAGATTGACTGCGGTCGGCCTCGCGGAATCAAGATACGCGCAGTCCTCGCGTACGCGGGCACGCAGAGCATCAAGATCCGTACAGCCTGAGCGTGATGCGAGCACGCTTATGCCGACCGCGGCTGCGGCGCCGATCGCCGGCGCTCCGCGCACGCGCAGGGATCGAATGGCCTCGAACATTTCCTCGCGCCCCGTCAGCGAGAGAAGCCTGACCTCGTTCGGCAGGAGGGTCTGATCGATGATGACGAGAGCCGGAGCTTCCTCGTCGAAAGAGACGGTATCGATTTCATGTATGTCCATACGAAGCGACCTCCGTGTGATTTCTGCGTCTATTTTATACCACGAGGGCCATCGGCGCAAGGGTACTTGTAATTCGCGGCGGAAGATTATAAAATACTAAGCGGAGGGAAGACAATGGAGATCATCGAAAGCATAGCCCGCGCCGCGGAAAGGATAGATTCAAAAGGCTGGACGGAGGGGACCGGCGGCAATCTCAGCGTCATCGCCGATAAATGGAACTCCGCCGTCTCCGACAGAGGCTTTTTCCCGCTCGTGTACGGTGCGGAGTCTTTTGAAGGACGCATGATACTCATTACGCGCAGCGGCTGCCGTATATGTGACGTCGCGCGCGACCCGGAGCGGGAGCTCGCGCTGCTTCGCATCGAAAAAGGCGGAGCGCGCCTTCTGTGGGGGCTCCGCGACGGAGGCAGGCCCTCGAGCGAGCTCGCGGCGCACCTACTGAGCCATGCCGAACGCATGAAGACAGACCCGGCGCACCGCGCCGTTGCCCACATGCACGCGACCCACGTCATAGCCGCGGGGATGACCTTCACGGAGGACGAACGCGCTTTCACGAAAATGCTGTGGTCAATGTGCACGGAGGCTCTGATGTTCCTGCCCGACGGAGTCGGGATGCTGCCGTGGATGCCGTGCGGGACGGATGAGATAGGCCGCCTCACCGCGGAGAAGCTCCGCAGCTTCCCGGTCATCCTCTGGCAGAATCACGGGATATTCGCCTCGGGAGCAACGCTTGAGGAAGCGCTCGGCCGCGCCGAGATAGCGGACAAGGCCGCCGAGCTTTATCTGCTGACACGCGGGAGCGAAGCGCGTACCATAACCGACGGCCAGCTCCGTGAGCTCGCGTCCGTGCTCGGCATAAAGCCGAGGGACGGCTGGTTGTGATCAAATAAGAAATCAAAACGCGGCAGGATCATTTCCTGCCGCGTTTTTTGCCTTTAATGAAAAATACCCTTATGAAGCGGAAAAGCCTGCCGTCCTTCTCGTTGAAGTAACAGAACAAGGACGCGACGAGAGCTCCGAGAGAGGCTATCAGCATATCGTTCATCGTATCGTGCAGACCGATGTCGATATATCCGGGCCACGTCTCGCCGTCCACGACGACTGTCCCGACCTCGCGCGTCACGGAGTAGTTCGTTCCGTCGGGGTTGAGGAGAACGGAGCTCACAGAGGATAAAAATTTGTCCTTCTGCATATCCGTATGGAAAACGCTGTCCATGAAATACTCGAAGTATTCCCACAAAACGCCGAACAATACGGCGAACATAAACGCGAAAAGCGCAGCCGCAAGCGGCTTCGGTTTTTCGCCCGTCATCAGCTCGAAGAGCGAGCATCCGAGGAGCGCGATGAAAAAACCGCTCACGAGGTGGAGCAACGAATCCCACAGAGGGAGCGAGAGGTAAACCTCGAAGAGCTCTCCGAGGATATTCGCGGAAAACAGCATCAGGACGTAAACGATGGACAGCGGATCCGGCACGTCGAGTTTGAATACGAGGATGACGAGCTCCGGGAGGAACATGAACGCGAACGTGACGCACGTATACAGCACGTGACGCCCGTTCCCGTCTATGAGCGAACGGACAAAGAGCACCGCGATGACCGCCGCGCATAGAAGACGCACGACGTTCAGTGCAGTGTGCTTTTTGAGCCACGCGCTCACTTGGACACGATGGCGCTCTTGGCTATATCCCGGCGCATATGCATATTCTCAAAAGAGATCTTGTCCGCGGCTCCGTATGCGGCACTGATGGCCTCGGCCATCGTATCGCGCACGGCGCTGACGCCGAGCACGCGCCCGCCGGAGGTATAGAATTTGCCGCCGTCGAGCTTCGTTCCGGCATGGAATACCGTAGCGGTCTTTCCGGCCTCATCGAGTCCGGAGATCTCGTAGCCGCTCTTGTAGGAGACGGGGTAGCCGCCGCTCGCTATGACGACACAGCACGCCGCGGCGTCCTTCCATCTGATATCGACGTCCGCGAGCCTTTCGTCGGTGACGGCCTCGAAGATGTCGAGGAGATCGGTCTCGAGGAGAGAGAGCACAGGCTGCGTCTCGGGGTCGCCGAAGCGAGCATTGTATTCGACGACCTTCGGGCCGTCGGCAGTCAGCATCAGGCCGAAGTAGAGGACGCCCTTGAATTTTCTGCCCTCCGCGGCCATGGCCTTCACGGTGGGCTCGAAGATCTCGCGCACACAGCGCTCCGCGAGCTCGGGGGTATAGTCGGCGACGGGAGAGAAAGCGCCCATGCCGCCGGTGTTCGGGCCCTGATCGTTGTCGTAGGCACGCTTGTGATCGCGTGAGGACGGCATCTGGACAATCGTTTTTCCGTCGGTGAAGCAAAGCACCGTCAGCTCGGGGCCGACCATGCGCTCCTCAATGACGACGCGCGCGCCGGACTCGCCGAACTTCTTGTCGAGCATCATGGAGCGGACTGCGTCCTCGGCCTCTTCAAGCGTTTCGGCGACGACGACGCCCTTGCCGAGCGCGAGACCGTCTGCTTTGACGACGATGGGAGCTCCGACCTTTTTAAGATAGGCGAGCGCTGCGTCCATATCGTCGAAGCTCTCCCACTGCGCGGTGGGGATGCCGTATTTCTTCATAAGTCCCTTGGAGAAGACCTTGCTCGCTTCGAGGATGGCCGCATCGCGGCTCGGACCGAAGGCGCGGATGCCCGCGGCCTCGAGTGCGTCGACCATGCCGAGCGCGAGGGGATCGTCGGGCGTGACGACGACGTAGTCTATTCCGCGCTCCTTCGCGAACGCGACGACACCGTCTATGTCAGTGGCCTTGACGGGGACGCATTCAGCTATCAAGGAGATTCCGCCGTTGCCGGGGGCGCAGAGAAGCTCCGTTACGCGCGGACTCTTTTTCAGCGCCGTGCAGACCGCGTGCTCGCGGCCGCCGGAGCCGATAACGAGAACCTTCATGTTCATTGACCTCCGTTGAATCAATGGTGGAAGAGGCGGATGCCGGTGAACGCCATGGCGATACCGTACTTGTCGCATACGTCAATGACGTTGTCGTCTCTGATGGAGCCGCCGGGCTCAGCAACGTAGGCGACGCCGCTCTTATGGGCGCGCTCGATGTTGTCGCCGAAGGGGAAGAAGGCGTCGGAGCCGAGGGACACTCCGGTGAGAGTGTCGAGCCAGCGGCGCTTTTCCTCGCGGGAGAGGGGCTCGGGCTTCTCGGTGAAGTAGTTTTCCCACTCGTTGAGAATGTCCATATAGTCGTCGGAAATGAAAACGTCTATCGTGTTGTCCCTATCGGGGCGGCTGATGCCGGGCTTGAAGGGGAGGGCGAGGATGGCGGGATGCTGGCGGAGATACCAGTTGTCGGCCTTGCTTCCGGCGAGTCTCGTGCAGTGGATGCGCGACTGCTGACCGGCGCCGACGCCTATCGCCTGACCGTCCTTGACGTAGCAGACGGAGTTGGACTGCGTGTATTTGAGGGTAATCATCGCGACGGTGAGGTCACGCACGGCCTCGGGCGGGAGCTCCTTGTTCTTGGTCACGATGTTCGTGAACATATCGGGGCCTATTTTCAGCTCGTTTCGGCCCTGCTCGAAGGTTATGCCGAAAACGTCCTTGTGCTCGATGGGAGCGGGCTTGTAGCCGGTATCCATCTTAACGATGTTGTAGTTGCCCTTCTTCTTGCGGCGGAGAATGGCAAGGGCCTCGTCGGTGTAGTCGGCGGCGATGACGCCGTCGGAGACCTCGCGGGAGAGGATGCGCGCCGTGACGGCGTCGCAGACTCCGGAGAGGGCGGCCCAGTCGCCGTAGGAGCTCATGCGGTCGGCTCCGCGTGCGCGAGCGTAGGCGCTCGCCATGGGAGTGAGCTCGAGATCCTCGACGAAGTATATCTTCTTCATCGTGTCGCTGAGGGGCGAATAGACGGCGGCACCGGCGGGGCTGACGTGCTTGAAGCTGGCGGCGGCAGGAAGTCCGGTCGCGGCGGAGAGCTCGGTGACGAGCTGCCAGCTGTTGAAGGCGTCGAGGAAGTTGATGTAGCCGGGCTTGCCGTTGAGCACGGTGACGGGCAGTTCGCCGTCAATAAAAATGCGGGAAGGCTTCTGGTTCGGGTTGCATCCGTATTTGAGTTCCAGCTCTTTCATCGGTCGTACCTCTTTAAGTCTATGTAGATTTTTACTTATTTCTGTTTATGATGGCGCTCTCGATCCTGCCGGAGGCGATGTCTATCGCGGCGGCGTAGAGGGAGACGCGGTTATCACTGTCGAGCGCGTTCCAGACGGCGTCGGCAAGCGCCGCGGGCTCATCTATGTCTATCTCGACCTCCTTGGGCTCGCCCTTGAAGGAGGGGAGCGGGGAGCCGTCGCCTACGTAGGTGTGGATGAGGCGAGCCTTGCCGGCGGCGGGGTCGGGATAATCGAAGAACTGGCGCAGTACCGTCGCGCCCTCGACGTCTCCGGATTTGAGGATGCTTACGGCGAGGCCGCCGTCGGGGTATATAACGGCGGAGATCCTCGGAGTGAAGTTCGGGCCGTCGGGCTCAAAGGTACGGGTGCGGAGAGCAGCCTCAAAGGTCTTGCCCTCGGCAAGATAGTCGTAGATGGTGTCGGTCTGGTCGCCGTTGGTGACGATGGTGCAGCCGTTTATGCGGCGGACGGGGGAGTAGATTATCAGAGAGGGGTCGGAGAGCTTCGCGGGGTCGAAGGCCTGCGTACGGATGCCCTCACCGTCCTCGACGAAGATGCGGTTGCGGCTGTTCACGCTGCGTCCCATGATGAAATAGACGATGAGCGCCTTCTTGCCGTCCGCGCTTTTTCCGACGGCGATGCCGCGTCCGGGATAAGTGTTGCCCTCAAGAGCTTTTGTGATGTTCATTTCTGTACCTCCGGTAATATTCTTACGCGTCTGCCCTCGACGACGAGCCGCCCCTGGCAGAAGAGAGAGATGGACTCGGGAAGTATTTTCCATTCAGCCTGCTCCATTATCCTACGCTGGAGCGTCTCCGGAGTGTCGTCTTCCTCCACCGGGACCGCTTTTTGCAGGATTATCGGGCCGGCATCCGCCTCCGCGACTACAAAGTGGGAGGTGGCGCCGCTGACCTTTACGCCGTATGCGAGCGCTTTTTTGTGCACGCGAAGCCCGTAGGCGCCGTTGCCGCAGAAGGAGGGAATCAGGGCGGGATGGATATTGATCACTTTGTTTTCATATACCTCGGCGAACCTCGGAGAGAGGACGTAGAGGAATCCGGCGAGCACGACGAGCTCGGCTCCTGCCTCGCGGCAGGCGGCTATCATGGCCTCGGTGTAAGCCTCTCTGTCCGGATAGAGACTGACGTCGACGACCTTCGTGGGCACGCCCGCGTTCTGAGCTCTCGTGAGAGCGTATGCGTCGGAGCCCGAGGAGATCACGGCGCTGAGCTTGCAGTTTTTGATTCGCCCGTCGGCGATGGAATCGAGTATGGCCTGCAGGTTGGTGCCGCCGCCGGAAACGAGGACGACGGTGTTCACCATTTGAGCTCGACTCCCTTCTCGCCGCTTACGCAGCGTCCGATAACGTAGGGACGCTCGCCGGCACGGACGAGCGAATCCATGACGACGCCGGAATCCTTGCTGTCGATGGCGAGCATATAGCCTATGCCCATGTTGAAGGTGTTGTACATCTCGCGGGTCTCTATGCCGCCGCGCTCCTGCAAAAGATTGAAGATCGGAGGAACGGGCGCGTTTGCGGGAGAGATCACGGCGCGGATGCCTTCGGGGAGCATACGGGGCACGTTCTCGAAGAAGCCGCCGCCGGTGATGTGGCACATGCCGTGCACGTCGATGCCGAGCGTGTCGACGAGCGCCGTGACGGTGCGGCAGTATATGCGGGTGGGCTTGAGGAGCTCGTCGGCGAGCGAGCAGCCGAGCTCGGGCATGTAGGCATTGAGATCGGCGTTCTCGACGTCGAGGATCTTGCGGACGAGGGAGAAGCCGTTGGAGTGGACGCCGCTGGAGGCAAGGCCGATGATGAGGTCGCCGTCCTTGATGCGGCTTCCGTCTATCATGCGGTTTTTATCCACGAGACCGACGGAGAAGCCTGCGATGTCGTATTCGTTCTCGGAATAGAAGCCGGGCATCTCGGCGGTCTCGCCGCCGACGAGCGCGCAGCCGCCGCGCACGCAGCCCTCGGCAACGCCGGAGACTATCTGGGCGATGCGCTCGGGAACGTTTTTGCCGCAGGCGATGTAGTCGAGGAAGAAGAGGGGACGCGCGCCGCAGCAGGCGATGTCGTTGACGCACATGGCGACGCAGTCGATGCCGACCGTGTCGTGTCTGTCGGCGAGGAACGCGATCTTGAGCTTCGTTCCGACGCCGTCCGTGCCGGATACGAGCACGGGCTCGGCGATGCCGGTGAGGTTGGGCATCACCATGCCGCCGAAGCCTCCGATGGAGGAGAGGACCTCGGGAGTGCTGGTGCGCTCGACGTGCTTTTTCATAAGCTCAACTGCCTTGTAGCCGGCGGTTACGTCGACACCGGCCGCGGCGTAGCTGTTGGAAAATGATTCGGACATTGTGACCTCCAAAAATTCGATCGGATTTTTTACTCTTTTCCTGTCCAGCAATAGGTGCAGACCTTGTCCGGGTCGAGACCGATGGCGCTGAGCAGACCTTCCAGGGACTGATATTCGAGAGAAGAGAATTTGAGCTTATTGCAGATGCTGCATCTCATCGCTTTGCCGCGCTCGGTGGTGCCGTCGCTGTATTCGTCGAGGTGCTCGCGGCTTTCGGGACCTTCAAGCTCCTCGGCGGTCTGGCGGGCGATGAATTCCATCTCGGATTTGCTTTCGGAGAAGTTGAGGTATTTGCAGGAGTACATGATAGGCGGGCAGGCGGAGCGCATATGCACCTCGGAAGCACCGTTTTCATAGAGGAAATCGACCGTCTCGCGCAGCTGCGTCCCGCGGACTATGCTGTCGTCGACGAAGAGGAGCTTCTGCCCCTCGATGAGCTCGTGGACCGGTATCTGCTTCATCTTCGCGACTCTGCTGCGCTCGGCCTGATTGGTCGGCATGAAGCTACGCGGCCACGTCGGAGTGTACTTGATGAAGGGTCGCGCGAAGTGCTTGCCGCTCGCGTTGGCGTAGCCTATGGCGTGCGGCGTGCCGGAGTCGGGGACCCCGGAGACGTAGTCGATATCGGCGGCGGCGTTAGTCTCCATATCGGCTTTTGCCATTATGGCGCCGTTGCGGTAGCGCATCACCTCGACGTTGACGCCCTCGTACGTGGAGTTCGGATAGCCGAAGTACGTCCATAGGAAGGCACATATACGCATCTTTTCTCCGGGCGGGACGAGCTGGGTCATTCCGTCGGGCGTGAGGCTTATGACCTCGCCGGGGCCGAGCTCGTAGAACTTCGTGTATCCGAGCTTCGGGAAAACGAAGGATTCGAGCGAAACGCAGTATCCGTCGTCATCCTTCGCTACGGAGACGGGGAGCCTGCCGAGCCTGTCGCGGGCGACGATGAGCTCTCCGTTGTCACGCAGTATCAAAACGGTAAGCGAGCCATCTATCTCCTGCTGGGCAAAGCGTATGCCGTCAGCTATCGAATCATGGCGGTCTATGAGCGCGGCGGCGAGCTCCGTTGAGTTCACTTTTCCGCCGGTCATTGCGTTGAAATGGCCTCCGCCCGCGAGATACTTCTCGGTCAGCTCCGCGGCGTTATTTATCTTGCCCGTGACGCAGATGGCGTAGGAGCCCTGAGCCGAACGGATGAGCAGGGGCTGCGGGTCGGTATCGCTGATGCAGCCGATGCAGGCGGTGCCGCGCAGCTCGTCGGTTATGCCCTCGAACTTGGTGCGGAACGGGGAATTCTGAATGTTGTGTATCTCCTTTTGGAGACCGAACTCTCTGTCCCACGCTGCCATGCCGCCGCGGCGGGTGCCGAGGTGGGAGTGATAGTCCGTTCCGAAGAAAACGTCAAGAACGGCGTCGCGCTTTGAAGTGACGCCAAAAAATCCACCCATGATGAGATCTCCAGTCTGAAAAGAAAGCGTCAGCCGTTGGCTGCGCGGAAGGCTTCGTCCTTTTCCATGACCTTGCGGGTCATATCGGCCTTGAATTCGGCGAGCTTTGCGGCAAGAGTCTCGTCGGAAAGAGCAAGGATCTGCGCGGCAAGTATGCCCGCGTTTTCAGCAGCGCCTACTCCGACGGTCGCCACGGGCACGCCCGTAGGCATCTGCACGACGGAGAGAAGGCTGTCGAGACCGTCCATGAAGGAGGACTTCATCGGAAGACCGATGACGGGGAGCGTCGTATGCGCGGCAAGGAAGCCCGCAAGGTGTGCGGCCTTGCCCGCGGCGGCGATTATCACGCCGAAGCCGTTTGCGGCGGCATTGGCGGCAAAATCGGAAGCAACACCGGGCGTCCTGTGTGCGGAAATGATGCGGACCTCGACGGGGATACCGAAGGCTTTGAGTCTGTCTACCGCTCCGGAGACGACGGGCGCGTCGCTGTCGGAGCCCATGATGACTGCTGCTTTTTTCATGGCGACCTCCACTGAAAATAAATATACAATAATTAGTGCATTTTAACCTATCTTAAAAACAAATGATACTATATATCTCTTTATATGTCTATACTTTTCATGGTTTTTTTGCCCCCTTGAAAAGTATTTTGGATAAAGCTCAAAAAATAAAGGGTTTTTGATAAAAAAATCGTATAATATTGTTGGAATAAGCAAGATGGGAGGCGGAGACCCTGGCTGACATGACACCGAGAGAGAGACGGGAAGAGGCCGAAAGACTGCTTTGCAGTCCCGGGGCGATGCTGTCCGCCGATTCGCGCGGGCGCATGACGGAGGAAGAACCCTGCCAGATGCGTACCTGCTTTCAGCGCGACATAGACCGCATCGTCCATTCCAAAAGCTTCCGCCGCCTCAAACACAAGACGCAGGTCTTCCTCCAGCCGGAGGGCGACCACTACCGCACGAGGATGACGCACACCATCGAGGTCGTCAGGATAGCGAGGACGATATCGCGCGCCCTCGGTCTCAACGAGGACCTCGCCGAGGCAGTCGCGTGGGGGCATGACCTCGGCCATACGCCGTTCGGTCACGCGGGCGAGCGCGCTCTTGCCGAGCTCTGCCCGGAGGGCTTCATGCATAACGAACAGAGCCTGCGCGTCGTGGACGTGCTCGAAAAGGACGGGCGCGGCCTGAACCTTACCTTCGAGGTGCGTGACGGCATAGTGAACCACGTGGGCGAGGGCGTCGCCTGTACTCTCGAAGGGCGCGTCGTGCGCCTTGCGGACAAGCTCGCCTATATAAATCACGACGTGGACGACGCCATCCGCGCCGGCATACTGACCGACGGCGACATTCCCGACGATATCCGCCAAAAGGTCGGCGTCAAGTACAGTCAGAGGCTCAACAACACCATCCGCGCCGTCATCGAGTACGGCGAGAGGACGGGCGAGGTCGGCATGGAGAGCGACATGACGGAGACGATAGAGCATTTCCACGACTTCATGTACGCGCGGGTATACCGAAACCCAGTCGCCAAGGGCGAGGAATCGAAGGTGCTCGGCATCCTCGACGGACTGAACCGCTACTATCTTGCGGATCTGTCGAGGCTTCCCGAGGATTACCGGAGACTGCTCGACAGATTCAGCGACACCCGCGTCGTGTGCGATTACATTTCCGGCATGACGGATAAATTCGCCATCGCCAAGTTTGAAGAGATATACGTTCCCGCCGCGTGGAACGTCAAGTAAAGGAGCAGATATGGCTTTTCCCGAAAGCTTCATAGAGGAGCTCGTCGAGCGCAGCAGCATAGTCGATGTCGTATCGAACTACGTGCAGCTCACGCGGAAAGGCTCGAATATGTTCGGCCTGTGCCCGTTCCATAACGAAAAGACAGGCTCGTTCTCCGTGTCCGAATCCAAGCAGATGTACTACTGCTTCGGCTGCGGAAAGGGCGGGGGAGTCATCAACTTCGTTATGGAGGTCGAAAATCTCAGCTATCCCGATGCAGTCCGTTTCCTCGCCGACAGAGCGGGGATGACGGTGCCCGAGGAGGGAGGGGACGATTCGGCAAAGCGCAGGAAGCGCATGCTTGAGCTCAACCGCGACGCCGCGAGATACTATAACTCCGTGCTGAATTCTCCCGAGGGCAAGCTTGCCGCGGAATATGTCACAAAGCGTGCCATCACTCCGAGGACCGTGCGCATTTTTGGACTCGGCGCGGCGCCCGATTCGTGGGATTCGCTCATAAAGGCGATGACCGAAAAGGGCTATTCCAAGCGCGAGCTCATAGACGCCGGCCTCGTCTCGACGGGCAAGAACGGTCACATCTATGACAAATTCAGAAACAGACTCATGCTCCCGGTCATCGACGTCAGGGGAGACGTGATAGCCTTCGGAGGAAGAACGCCCGACGGGTCGGAGCCAAAGTACCTGAACTCCCCGGAGACGATGCTTTTCAGCAAGCGCAGGAGTCTGTACGGCATAAACCTCGCCAAAAACTCAAAGCGCGGCAGCATAGTCCTCGTCGAGGGCAATATCGACGTCATAACGCTCCATCAGGCGGGCATAGACAACGCCGTCGCCACGATGGGAACGGCACTCACGACGGAGCAGACACGGCTCATTTCGCGCTATGCCAAAGAGATAGTGATATGCTATGACAACGACCCCGCAGGCCAGAAGGCGACGCAGCGAGCCATAGAGCTTCTCAAAAATTCCGAATTCACCGTCAAGGTACTGCACCTGCCGGACAGAATAGTCGACGGGAAACAGGTCAAGATAGACGCCGACGATTTCATCAGGCTGTACGGCGCGCCCGCCTTCGAAAAGCTCATGCGGGGCAGCGAGAATCACATAGAATATGAAATGGCGCGCCTGCGCGGTCAGTACGATCTGAACGGCGATGAGGGGCGCGTCGAATTCCTGAAAAAGGCCGGGGAGCTCATAGCGAAGCTGAACAGTCCGGTCGAGCGCGAGGTCTACGCGGGCCGAGCTGCTGAGGCCGCGGGAGTATCGAAGGATTCGATGCTCTCGGAGATCCAGCGCGCACGCAGAAGGCTTGCCGCGGCGGCAAAAAAGCGGATGGAGCGCGACGCGATGAGGCCGTCTGCCGCCATGCAGCCGGATAACCGATCCATGCGCTATACGGACGTAAGGAGCGCCGCCGCCGAGGAGAGCCTTGTAAGGCTTTTAATGCTCGACCCGTCGCTCGCCGCAAAATGCGACCTCACAGGGGAAGATTTCACGGCGCCCTTCCTCGGCAGTCTCTATTCCATCATCACCAATCGCGCGCGGGAGAAGAAAAGCACCGATCCCGCTTCGATAATACCGCTGCTGACGCCCGAGGAGGCGGCGGAGCTGACAAGGATCTCACAGAAGCCGAACACGGCGGCTGACGGGCAGAGGGCTTTGAAGGAGTACATAGACGTTATACGCACGCAGAAGCTTGCGAAGTCCGACGATCTTATGGCAGCGAGAAACAAATATCTTGAAAACAAGGCTTACGAAAGCACAGAGGGATAAGGAGGAAAACCGATGCCGACCAAAAAGAAAACGGAGCAGCCCGCGGAGGAAAACGTAAAGAACGAAGTCACCCCCGTCGACGCGAAGCTCAATGAGATCATCGAAAAGAGCAAAAAGAGCGGCAGCATCACCATCAAGGAGGTCGTCGATACCGTAGAGGAGCTCCATCTCGAGCCCGAGCAGGTCGACCGCTTCTATGAAACGCTCGAGAGCCTCGGCATAGAGACCGTAGACGACGATTTTTCCACGATGATAGAGGACGAGATAGTCCCCGACGTCGCGGAGCTTGAAGAGATAGAGGAGCTCGAGGAGATAAGCGAGGAGGAGATCGCCAATACCGACGCGCTCGCCGAGACGTTCAGCATCGACGACCCCGTCCGCATGTACCTCAAGGAGATAGGCAAGGTCGCCCTGCTCACTCCCGAGGAGGAGGTAGAGCTTGCCAAGCGCATGGCCGAGGGTGACGAGGAGGCAGGCAGACGCATGGCGGAGGCCAACCTGCGCCTAGTCGTCAGCATAGCCAAGCGCTACGTCGGCCGCGGCATGCTGTTCCTCGACCTCATCCAGGAGGGCAACCTCGGCCTCATCAAGGCCGTTGAGAAATTCGACCACACGAAGGGCTACAAGTTCTCCACGTACGCGACGTGGTGGATCCGTCAGGCGATAACCCGTTCCATCGCCGACCAGGCGCGCACCATCCGCATCCCCGTCCACATGGTCGAGACGATAAACAAGGTCATCCGCGTCTCCCGCCAGCTCCTTCAGGAGCTCGGACACGACCCCACTCCCGAGGAGGTCGCCGAGGAGATGAACATGCCCGTCGAGAAGATACGCGACATCCTCAAGATAGCTCAGGAGCCCGTCAGCCTCGAGACCCCCATCGGCGAGGAGGAGGACAGCCACCTCGGCGACTTCATCGAGGACGAAGGTGCCTCCGAGCCCTCCGAGGCCGCTTCCTTCACGTTCCTGCGCGAGCAGCTCATGAGCGTGCTGTCGACGCTGACTCCGCGCGAGGAAAAGGTGCTCCGCCTCCGCTTCGGTATCGAGGACGGCCGCACGCGCACCCTCGAGGAGGTCGGCAAGGAATTCAACGTCACCCGTGAGAGGATAAGACAGATAGAGGCGAAGGCGCTGAGAAAGCTCCGTCATCCCTCCAGAAGCAAGAAACTCAAAGACTTCCTGAATTAAGGAGAAAGATAAATGGGTTATCCGAGTCTTATATTCAGCGAGGCCCCGACGGGCCGGCAAATAGACCGGGACGTTTTTGATGACCTGAAGCTGAGCCTGCTCATCGGTGACGGCGCGATAGACGCCATGAGAGAGCTCTGCCCGCCGTCCGATATCCCTCTGCGTCAGGAGCTTTTCGCTTCGCTTGAAGACGCGGAGGTCAGAAAGGCGTACGAGGAGCTTGCCGCCGCCGAGAGCGAGGTGGAAAGGCTGCGCGGGGCGCTCGACAAGGCGCGCTGCGACAACGAGCGCCATTACATATACTCCGCCATGGTGTTCCACCAGATGGGCTTTTACAAGGCCGCGGCACAGGTGCCAGGAACGGGCTTTTTCGCCGAGCGCTTCCGCAGGTACTTCTCTGAGGCTCTTTTGGATGAGCGCGTGAGCGCCATACTCGCCGCCGCCGAGGATGTCGGCACGAGGCTCGACAGAGTCCGCGTCTCCTGCTTCCGCGAGCGCGGAGAGGAGCTGTGGATACGCCGCAGCGACGACGTGACGATAGTCGAGCGCCTGAAAAAGTGCGCCGAGGAGCTCGGTCTGCGCGACGTGCGCGTCTCGAGAGACATTGAGGAGCACCTCAATCCGCGTATAGTGAACGCGCTCGCGCTGCTGTACCCGGAGGATTTCACGGTCTTCAAAAAATTCTACGGTGATTATTCCGATTTCTTCTCCGCGGACTTCCTGCGATACGGAGCGGAGCTCGGCTTCTACATCGAAATATCCCGCCTCATGGACAAGGTGTGCGCTCTCGGCATGCCCGTATGCAAGCCGTCCGTCAGCACGGAGCGCGTTATCGACATGCGCGGCGTGAGGGACATCTCGCTCCTTGCCAAGGAGGAAAAGAACATCATCCCGAACGACGCCGTGTTCACGTCCGAGGAACCGTTTTTCTACCTCACGGGCGCAAACGGCGGCGGCAAGACGACGTATCTGCGCGGCGTCGGAATAGCGGTAACGCTGTTTCTCGCAGGCTGCCCGATATGCGCAGACAGCGCGTCCGTGTTCCCGCTTGAGGGCGTGTTCACGCACTTCCCGCGTGACGAGCGCTTTGACAGCGAGGGCCGCTTCGCGGACGAGCAGCGCCGCATCAGGGACATCATCTCAAGGCAGAACGGAGCGTCGCTCGTCCTGCTCAACGAGACGTACTCGACCACGAGCGAGGAGATAGCCGTCGACCTGACGGAGAAGCTCGCGGAGCAGTTCTTCGACAGCGGCAGCTTCGGCATCTACATCACGCACCAGCACGCGATAGGCGAGTCGCGCATCCCGTTCCTCTCCGTCATCGTCGACCGGAGCGACGCCAACCGCCGTACGTACCGCATCGCGCGCCGCCGCGCCTCCGAGGGCTCCTTTGCGGAGGACATCCTCCGCAAGTACGGCATGACCGAGGAAGCGCTCGACCGCAGGTTCCCCGCAGAAAGGTCGTGAGAGGATGAAATTTTCATTACTTTTCAGAAACTACGTCGAGGAGAAGAAGAACAGCGCCGATTACGACGAAATGAGCAACACGGTGTACGATCTTGCGATAGACCGCGCCGCGAAGCGCTTCTGCCGCAACGGCGAGACGTTCAGCTACTTCCTCGAGACGGTCAAGCAGCCCCTGAAGGACCCGGCGGACATCAAATACCGACAGGACATCATGCTTGACTTCGTCGCCATGCCGAAGCTCCTTGACGAGCTTCGCATGATATTCAAGAGCTACGATTCTCTCCAGTCCGACTGGCACGAGATGTGCTCGAGCATTTACACCTACGGCGTGCCGAGCACGGTGAAGGGCCTGCTCGACTGCACCTACGATTCCCTGCGCGCGACGTCGGCCTTCGCAAGGAGCACGGTATCGTATTTCAAGGCCATCTCCGACGCGGTCGATAAATACGACGTCAAGTCCGACGGGCTTATCGGCATCAAGAAATTCTGCACGGAGATGACCGTAAACGAATCTCTCGACGAGATCTCCCGCATCGGTGAGATGTTCCAGCGCGACAACGTTTCCTCGTATGAGTTCCGCATCAGAGTCGGCACCGACGACACCATGACGGTGCGCCGCGCTTCGCTTGCTGACGCCGTCGAGATAGAGGACAAGTCCCTCGGCAAATCGCTGAAAAAGCTCTTCGGAAGCATAGGCAAGGCCAATCAGGCGGCCGAGGAAGCGCCGGAGATAGAGATGGGCCAGCTCCACGTCGAGGAGGCCATGAAGATACTCAACGAGGCCCTCTACGAGGTCTATACCGTCATGAGCGGCATCACCGGCGACATCTACGAGTTCTTCCGCGGTCTTTCGGGCGAGCTGAGCTTCTACGACAGCGGTCTCGCGCTCTGCCGTTATCTGAAGGGCGCGGGTCTTCCCATGTGCATGCCGAAGGTCGTCGACGCCGAGGAGGACTGCTTCAGCGTGACGGATATCTATGATATCCAGCTCATCGAGGAGGGCGTCGATACCATCGTACAAAACACCATCGAGATAGACGGGAACATGGACGGAGTGCTCATCCGCGGCGCCAACACCTCGGGCAAAACGAGCTTCCTGCGCTCCATGGGAACCGCGCAGATACTTGCACAGTCAGGCCTGCCCGTGTGCGCCTCCGCCGCGGTCATCAGCGTGCGCAACGCCGTGCTGACGATGTTCGCCTCCTCCGAGGAGGAATTCGTCGTCGGAGACGCGGCCGGCCGCTTCGAGGGCGAGGTGCAGGAGATGGCGCGCATACTCGACCACATCGTCCCGTATACTCTGCTGCTCCTCAACGAGAGCTTCCAGACGACGGCGTACCGCGAGGGCGCGGTCGGTATGCAGAGGATACTCCGCGTACTGCCGAGAGTGCGCTGCAAATACGTCTTCGTCACGTGGCTCATGCAGATGTTCGATCTCTTGAAAGATAATAACATCAAGCACATGCAAATGGGCGGAGAAGGGCATCCTGCATATAAGATTCACCCCATCGACAAGAAATAAGGAGGAACGAAAATGGGTTGGATAGTAATAGCGGTCCTTGCCGCGATAGTCGTTTTCATCATCTGCGGCGTCCGCACGACAAGGCGTCAGACGACCGACCGCATGGGCAACAGCGTCATCCGCGCCGAAAAGGAATTCAAGGTCACGAAGCGCTGCTTCCTCGCGCTGCTGCCGCTTCTCATCATCCTCGGCGGTTGCGTTTCCGCCATCCCCGCGGGCCATACCGGCGTGCTTACGACGTTCGGCCGCGTTGAGGACAAGGTGCTCAGCGAGGGCGTAAACTTCAAGCTCCCGTATCAGAGCGTCATCAAGATCGACAACAGGGTTCAGAAGGAATCCTTCGTGCTCGAGGCGTTCAGCTCCGACATACAGCAGACGGACGTCACGGGCTCGGTCAACTTCTCCGTCGATAAGACGCAGTCGCAGAACCTGTACAGAAGTGTCGGCGTCAACTATTATCAGACGGTCATCTATCCGAGACTTCTCGAGAACGTCAAGCTCGTCTTCTCGGGCTACACCGCAGAGGGGCTCATCGAGATGCGCACCGTGCTCTCCGCCAAGACGAAGGAACTGCTGACTGCCGAGATGGTTAAGTACGGCATCGATGTCATCGACATCAACATCGAGAACATTGACTTCACCGACATCTTCACCAACGCCGTCGAGGCCAAGCAGGTCGCCCAGCAGAACAAGCTCACCACACAGACCGAGCAGGAGGCGCAGATCATCATAGCCAATACCGAGGCGGAGAAGAAGGTCATAGCCGCCGAGGCCGAAGCAGAGACTGCAAAGATAGCGGCTGACGCCGAGGCCTATAAGGTCCGCGTCGAGGCCGAAGCCGAGGCGAAGGCGAATCAGGACGTCGCCGAATCGCTTACGGAGCTCCTCATAGAGTACACGAAGATAATGAACTGGGACGGCACCGTCCCCGGAGTGCAGATAGCGGGCGGCGAGGGAGTATATCCCGTCATAGATATCCCGACCACCGCCTCCGCTCCCGCAGGCGGCAGCGAAGACTGACGAAAACAGAAGGAGCCCTGCATCAGCGGGGCTCCTTTGCTTTGCCGTGAAATGAGGATTGAAAATGGATGAGATTTGGAAGACCATGCGAGAAGCGGCTCTCGCCGTGCAGAATGAACGCCGTATATCCGAATACGTTACGGCGGGCGAGGTAGCCGCGGCGATAGAATCCGCGTCCGGCAGGATATACACGGGCGTCTGCATCGATACCGCGAGCACGCTCGGTATCTGCGCAGAGAGAAACGCGATCTTCAATATGATAACGAACGGCGAAACGGAGATCAACCGCGTGCTCGCCGTCATGCCCGACGGGAAGAGCGGAGCGCCCTGCGGCGCCTGCCGTGAGCTCATGGTGCAGCTCATGCCGGACAGCTACCGCGGCATCGAGATAATGCTCGACTGCGAGAGCGGGAGAACGGCGACTCTCGGCGAGCTGACGCCCGAATGGTGGATATAGCGTTTGTACCGTCCAAAGCGGACTTTATCAGCATTATTTGAAAGAAAAGACCCGCCGAAAGGAGTATTTCTCCTCTTCGGCGGGCCTTATTTATTACACCGGAGCTCATCTTTTTGTCCATTTCAGCAGGAAACGGTAATACAATCCGTATTTTATGGAATATCCGGGAAGCATTTCATCTGCGGTCTTTCTGACTTCATCCATTTCGGGGAAATCATAGGAGACCGGGATACTTTCCGATTCACTCGACCGCATTCGTCTGATACGGGAAATTACGGCGCACGGTATCACGCGCAGCCACTCAATAACGTGATCGACGGCAGTGGAAGGCTTGGCCAGTCCGACTGCCAAAAGAACGCCGCCGTCGTTGAGAACGCTGACAGACTTCTCGATGGCACGTTTCATCTCCATGTGGTGGAGAGAAGCGACGAACGTGACGGCATCGAATTTATCGCCGGGCTGAAAGTCTTCAAAACTGCTGCATATAAACTCTGTATTATATGCCTTACGGTTACTGTCAGCTTTTGAAATACAGAATTTATCGCGGTCTATCCCGGTCAGCTTTTTTGAGCCGTCATCCAGATAGGCGATAAGAGAGCCGTCCCCGCAGCCGACGTCCAATACCGACCGGCAATTTGCGGTCTCTTTTTTTATCCACCCGTAGTATGCGGTATTGTGATTCCAATAGTTCATACGGCTGTATTCACGCCTCGAGATAGCGGCAGTCCTTGTTCTTCATCGCGCGCAGATAGATTATGAAGCAGCAGAGGCAGTCGGCAAAGGAGCCGCAGTACCATGCCCAGAAGAGACCTGTGTAGCTGCCAAGCCATTTCGTGAGAGCAAAGCACATCGAAACGCGGATGGCGAAGTCCATGACCGTGAGCAGGAAGAAATCACGTGCGCGGCCGACTCCGCGGAGATAGCCGCCGGTCGTGATTATGAGGCAGATGAGCAGGTAATCGGGGGAGATGATGCGCAGATACTTCACTCCGGTCTCGATGACCTCGGGATACGCGCCGCTGTCGGTAAAGATACCGAGGAGCTGACGGGGGAATATCTGCATTATCGCGATGACTATGAGAGTCAGAACGAGGCAGATGAGCGTCGAAACGTTGTAGCCGCGCAGGATGCGCTCGCGCTGCCTCGCGCCGTGATTTTGCGCGACATATGTTGAAAGAGCCGTACCGAGGGTATTGAAGCTCATGTATGCGAAGTTATGAAGCTTTGAGGCGGCCTCGTAGCCTGCGATGACGGAGGTCGAGTAGGTATTCACGAGGCTCTGCACTATCGTGTGCGCGAGAGCGACGCAGGCCTGCTGGAAGATGCAGGGGAGTGCTATCTTCGTCATGTCGCGCAGCAGAGGGGCCGAGAAGAAGGGAGCATCTTCTTCGGCGAAATTCTTTCTGATACGCCTGCGGAGAATAACGAGCGAGAGCACCGCGGCGGCGAGCTGGGATATGGTCGTGGCCCAGGCCGCGCCGAGCACGCCGAGGTCGAGTACCGCAACGGCGAGGAGGTCGAGTCCTATATTGAGGACGGAAGAGAAGAGGAGGAGCCAGAGCGGGAGCTTCGGGTCGCCGAGCCCGGTGAAAACCGACGAAGCCGCATTATAAACGAGCATCGGAAGGACGCCCGCCGAATATATTGCAAGGTAGACGGAAGCGCCCTCGAGCGTATCTCCGGTAGCGCGCAGGAGCCGCATAAGAGGCCCTGCACAGAGGACTCCCACAAGAGCGAGAACGGCACCGAATACTGCGAGGGAAACGAGCACCGTGCTGACGGCGCTTTTGAGCTCCCGGAAACGCCGCGCGCCGAATAGCTGTGAAACGACGACCGAGCAGCCCATGGCTGATCCGGTCGCGACCGCGATGTAGAAGAGCGTTACGGGATAAGCGGAGCCTATCGCGGCAAGACCCGCCGAGCCCGTGAATTGACCGACTATGATGCTGTCTGCAATGTTGTAGAGCTGTTGGAGCGCCGTACTTATCAGAAGGGGAATGGAGAATCGGAGAATAACGCTGAACGGACGCCCTGTCGTGAGATCATTCATACGGCCGCCTCCTTTCATGGTCGGGATAAGAAGAGAGGCTGCCGCAAATATGCGGCAGCCTCTGCCTTTTTGGGATTCTTATTGGGAATTAAAGGAGTCCGCCGATATTCAGGAAGATGGGGGCGAAGACCAGGGAAACGATCGTCATCAGCTTGATGAGAATGTTGATGGACGGGCCGGAGGTATCCTTGAAGGGGTCGCCGACGGTGTCGCCGACAACGGCAGCCTTGTGAGCATCGGAGCCCTTGCCGCCGTGGTTGCCTTCCTCAATGTACTTCTTGGCGTTGTCCCAGGCGCCGCCGGCGTTGGACATGAAGATGGCCATCAGGACGCCGGTGACAAGCGCGCCGGCGAGCAGGCCGCCGAGAGCGGCAGGCCCGAGCAGGATGCCGACGATAACGGGAACGACGACAGCCATGATGCCGGGAACGAGCATTTCCTTAAGAGCAGCGGTGGTGGAGATACCGACGCAGGACTTGTAGTCGGGCTTGCCGGTGCCTTCCATGATGCCGGGGATGGTGCGGAACTGACGGCGGACTTCTTCGATCATCTTATTGGCAGCCTTGGAAACGCTGTCCATGGTCAGAGCGGAGAAGATGAACGGCAGCATGCCGCCGATCAGAAGGCCGATGGTGACGTTGGAATCCAGGATGTCGATGATTTCAAGACCGACAGCCTGAGCATAGGAAACGAACAGAGCCAGAGCAGTCAGAGCGGCGGAGCCGATGGCGAAGCCCTTGCCCATGGCGGCGGTGGTGTTGCCGACAGCGTCGAGCTTGTCGGTGATGTTGCGGACGGACTCATCCAGACCGCTCATCTCGGCGATACCGCCGGCGTTGTCGGCGATGGGGCCGTAAGCGTCAACAGCGACGGTGATGCCGGTGGTGGAGAGCATGCCGACGGCGGCGAGAGCGATGCCGTACAGGCCGCTGACCTTATAGGAAACGAAGATGCCGATGCAGATGAGAATGATGGGGACGACGGTGGAACGCATGCCGACGGCGAGACCGCTGATGATGGTGGTAGCGGAGCCGGTCTCGGACTGACGGGCTATCTTCTTGACGGATCTGTAATCGCCGGAGGTGTAGATCTCGGTGATGATACCGATGACCAGACCGACGATCAGGCCGGCGATGATGGCGATGGCGGCCTTGAAATCACCGAAGAAGATCTTGCCGAAGATAAGGGAGCCGATCACGACGATGGCGGAAGAAACGTAGGAGCCGACCTTCAGAGCGGTGTGGGGGTTAGAGTTGTCGCTGCCGCGGACGAAGAAGGTGGCGATGACGGAAGCGAAGATGCCGACAGCGGCGAGGATAAGCGGGAACAGAGCAGCAGCTCCGTCGAATTTAACAGTACCCGTAAAGGCAACACCGAGGGTAAGCGCGGAGACAAGCGCGCCGACGTAGCTCTCGAAGAGGTCAGCGCCCATGCCGGCGACGTCGCCGACGTTGTCACCGACGTTATCGGCGATGACGGCGGGGTTGCGGGGGCCATCCTCGGGGATGCCGGCTTCGACCTTGCCGACGAGGTCAGCGCCGACGTCAGCGGCCTTGGTGTAGATCCCCCCGCAGACCCGGGCGAACAGGGCGATGGAGGAAGCACCGAGGGAGAAGCCGGTGAGGATCTCGACGTCCTTGGTGATGATGTAGATGAGAGCAGCACCAAGCAGACCGAGGCCGACAACGCACATGCCCATGACGGGGCCGCCGGAGAAGGCGATGCCGAGGGCCTTGTTCATGCCGCCCTTCTGGGCAGCGGCGGCGGTACGGACGTTGGCCTTGGTGGCAACGTTCATGCCGACGAAGCCGGCACCGACGGAGAAGATGGCGCCGATCAGGAAGCAGACAGCGGTCTTCCAGCTGATGAAGATGCCTATCAGCAGGAACAGAACCACGACAAAGATAACAAGGATCTTGTACTCGGAGAACAGGAATGCACGCGCACCATCACTGATGCTTGCGGCGATCTCCTTCATACGCGGGTTGCCGGCATCCGCTTTGGAGACTTTTGCTGTCTTGATGGCGGCAAAAATCAGAGCGATGACGGCCAGGATCGGTGCGATCCAGATTAGGTTTTCCACTTACGATTCACTCCTCAATTCTTTTTCGGGATACGGGATGTCACCTGTCCCATACGACTCATGGACCCATGTAATATACATAACTCCATGTATCATAATATGATTACCTATAATAAACCATCCGTATTGAAAATGCAAATAGAAATACGCACAAAAGATCGGATTTTATTCCGCGCGGATAGTATAATGTGTCACAATATAAGGAAAACGAAGGGGAGGACGTATCGGGCGCCGGTGACGGGCTCCCAAGGTCATTCACTGCGGAAAAAAATATTAACGATAAATCTTTGATAAATAGGTTGATTTTTCTCTTGACAACAGTTATTATGCGAGTATAAGCAGAAAACTGTCATTTTGTAAAAACGAAGGAGCGTCATTTCCATGGCAAAAGAGCATCTTCTCTTTGACAAAACTGAAATTATGGCCGTTGTGCGTTTCGGCAACAACTACGCTATGAAGAACCTGAAGTACAGCGACATCCTCGAGATCACCTTCAAGCCCTGCGAGAAGAAGGGACTTTTCAAGTCCACCCCGAGCGAATGCATCGAGCTCAAGGTCAAGAATCAGAATCAGCCCATTACTTATTTCAAGTATGACGAAGGCAAGTTCTGGGACGGTTACATCGCCGGCCTCAAGACCTTTGCCAAGAACAACCGCATCACCCTCGTTGACGAACTCTCCGGAGCGACCGACGCCGAGTAACGGCAGAAAAAGAGAAGCACACCGCAGTTTTGCGGTGTGCTTTTTTATGTGCTTTTTTCAGAACGTGCGGCGCGGGGCGGGGTGGACGCTGCGGAGAGCGACGCCTCTGTTTATCGCGCAGATGATGCCGCGTATGGACGCGAGATAGATGTTGTGCGAGATACCGACGCCGAACACCGTCCTGCCGTCGGGCGTTTCGAGCTGGATGTAGGCCGCGGCGCGCGAGTCGGAGCCGGTCGAGACGGCGTGCTCACTGTAGCTGACGAAATGGTACCTCGATATCGTCAGATCGGATATGGCATTGAAGAAGGCGTCGATAGGGCCGTTTCCGCTGCCGGATATATCATATTCTATGTCGTTATAATAGAGCTTGCCGGAGAAGCCCACCTCGGAATGTCCGTCCCCGGCGGGCCTGTCGTCGAAGGAATAGGAGGCGAGACGGTACGGGCTGGCGACGGTCACGTACGTCTTTTCAAAGAGATCGAAGATGCCATCCGGCGAGATGCCGCCCTCCGACTCTTTGCGGACGAGCTCGTTGAATTCCGTCTGCATCGCTCTCGGGAGGGAGTAGCCGAACTGCGTTTCGAGGATGAAGGCCGCGTCGCCTGTGAAGGAGCTGCCCTGCGGAGGCAGACGTACGCCGGCGGCCTTTACGAAGAATTCGCGCGCGGCGGGAATGGCGTCGGTGTTGAGTCCGCCGGGGATGCCGAGAGCCTCGAGCCCGGACGCGAGCACGGAGATATCGGCAAAGCCGCCGCGCTCACCGGTACTGAGAAGAGTTCCGTCGATGCGCTCAGCGCCCGCAAGGAGAGCGAGCTCCGCGGCCGCGATGGCGGTACAGCGGAAGTTTCGAGGCATTACGCCGACGACGGCGGCGCCGCGGTCGGGCAGCTTGCGCAGGAAGTATTCCACAGCGTCGGCAAAGCGGTTCGGCTGAACGTCGTCTGCGGCGCAGGGGAGCGTGACGGCGATCTTTTTATCCTCGGAGGCACCGAATGCCCTCATGACCTCCTCGCAGAGGACTGCGGCGGAGTCTGCGTTATCGGGGGAAAAGCCCTCGACTGTGAATCCGAAGCTGACGTCGGTACCGTCAATGCTCCCGGCGAGGGTACGAATGAGAGAAGCCGCGCTGACGGCGGTGACGGAGGACTTAATATCACCGCAGAGGCGCAGGGCGGCCTTTCGGACTCCGCGCAGAGCCTCGAAGGTGCGCTTTATGACCTCCTCGTCTGCGGGTACCGCGGCCTGCACGGTCACTCCGTCGGGAATGAGTCCGCATTCCGCGAGAGCGCGCAGGAGGGCAAGATCGGTCTCCGTCGAGGCGACCTCTATCCTGCGCAGACCGATATCACAGAGCATGGTGAAATAGCGGGTCTTATCCGAAACGCTCATCTGCATGCCGGATACGCAGTTTCCGAGGCTCAGATCGAGACTGCACCATTCGGGTGCGGCAGTCGGCACGCTGTCCGGCCACGTGCGGTCGGAAAGCAGAACGGCAGGAAAAGAGCGGGATCCGTTTTCGACGTCCTTTATCATAGGTAACACCTCTGCGAAAATTGCTATTTGAATATTTTACACACCGGATGAGGATTTGTCAAAGCATTTTGCGCCCGTCCGAAGCATCTCCGCGTGCCTGTCCGCGAGCGCGTACACTCCGCCGAAATCCACGAAAGGATTGAAGATGTTTTCGAGCTTGTCGTGAAGCGTTTTCGCGGAAGACAGCTCCGTCCGCGCCGTCTCGAGCAGCTTCGCTCCGAGCTCGGCGTTTCTGCGCCGGAGCCGCGTCTGCGTGTCACTTTTCGCGGCGAGAGAATCGAGCCTGACGTGCCTGCTCCCGCGGAAGAGCCTGGCACGCTCTTTGTCGGCGGCGAGAAAAGCGCACGAAGCACCGGGGACGAGCACGGCGTTCACCTTGTCGGGGAAAAGAGGGTGCAGACTCCGTATCACGTCGTGCCCGAGCGAGACGGCCTCCTTTTCACACGCACGGAGCGCACCGGAGGCGAGCCCGTATTCGTCGTCGAGAAGGACAACGCGGGAGCACAGAGCGCTGACGGTCTCGTGGAAGAACACCGTCCCCTTGTAAGTGAAGGCGTCAAGCCGCCTCTCGCGTATGCAGGGAGCATCGCTTTTCCCACGTCCGAGCGTGCGCCTCGTTATGAGTCTGACGCGCTCGGCGGCGCGAAGCTCTGCGGCAGGGTCGGGAGCGGATGTGTTCATGAGCTCGCCGTAAGCGCGGAGCGCGGCGTAAGCCCGCGCGTAGGCCGACTTGTAGTCCTTGGTGAGTCCGAGCGCCTCATCCGCGCACGCGGCGAGACCGTCCGTGTCGTAAAACTCGGAAAAACCGACGTAGCCGCCCGTTATCCCCGCGCAGTACGGCTCGAGCACGTGCGGTGCCGTGCCGTCGAGATACGCCGCCGCAAGAGCGGGAAAATACACACCGTCGAGCGAGGTCGGGTCACCTGAGCAATATAGATACTCCACATCGACGCCGCAGTCGAGCATCGCGGAAGCGATGGCTTTCATGAAGCTCGACTTGCCGCAGCCGGGCCCTCCCTTGATGATATGGATGAATTTTACGTCCTTTTCGCCCGTAAAGGCCTCATAGCCCGAGCGGAAGCCGGAACATGTGTTCGAGCCCGCAAAAAATGCCGCAGAGGCGGACATGGCTGCACTTCCTTTCATGTTTTCGTTACACATATCTATGCCGCGCTATGCGGCATTGTCACGCAGAAAGGAAGAAATCGGACTTCTTTCATTTGGATTTTCGAATTGCTATTTCGGGCACGCTGTGCTAAAATCGACGTATAATGACAAAATGCGCAGAGAAGCTTCGCGCGGTTTTCGGAGGCCTGTATTGAAACGTGCCGCTGCCATCTTAATACTCGTCCTGCTCCTTGCCTTCGGCGGCGCCGCGTACGCCGTGACGGGCGGAGGAGCGGGTGATCCGCTCATCTCTCTGAGTTTCCTGCAGGGCACGTTCGTAGGCGACCTGCTGACTCAGGCACGGACGAAGGCAGACACGCAGCTCGGGGAGATCCTTGACGACGCGGAAAAACGCCTGACGTATCTCGAGCCCGAGGATCCGTCCGGAACGGATTATTCCGGCGAATTCGCGCCCCTCGCGATGAGCACGGGCGGCTGGGTGGAGCTCTCGCAGTTCGCGTCCTTCGTCCCGTCGTACGGAAGCCTTGCCGCGACGGTCAAATCCGGCTCTCTCATCGACCTGACGGACGGAAGCGAATACTTCGGCACCGCCGTGCTGACGGCGGGGAGGCGGTACTTCGCCGCGGAGGCCTCGACCGTGCGCATAACGGCGTATTCCGACGCGTACGGCCTCGTCGACGGATATTACGAATACTCCGCGACGGGCACTCTCCCGCAGGGCGCGCTGTTCATAGATCTCGACGGGCACTGGGCGAAGACCTCTGTGCTCTACATGGCCGACAGAGGCTATGTCAACGGCGTCGGCAGCTTCCGCTTCGCACCCGACGATGCGGTAACGCGCTCCATGTTCGTTACCGTCCTCGGCAGAGTGGCGGGAGTTAATACGTCTATGTACAGGACTTCCTCCTTCAAGGACGTGGACATGTCCTCCTGGTACGGGCCGTACGTCGCCTGGGCGGCGTCCCTCGGCATCGTCACAGGATACAATAATGAAACGTTCGGACCCGACGACCTCATCACGAGGGAGCAGATGGCCCTCATTCTCGACAGATTCATGACCCGATATTCTTGGTACGTTTACGCGGCAAACGCCCCCGTAACATTTACGGATAACGACAGGATAAGCTCCTGGGCGGCGGACGCCGTGAGAAAAATGCAGACGATGGGAATAATCAATGGTGTCGACGTCAGCGGCGGAACGGCGTTCCTTCCGACGGACACGGCAAACCGCGGGCAGATGTGTGCGGTGCTTGAAAGACTGCTCATTCTGTCCGGCAGAGGATGAGTAATATCCGGAGGAGAAGTATATGAAGCTTTCTTTTTACGGCGCGGCAAGAATGGTCACGGGAAGCTGCTTCCTGCTCGAAGCGGCGGGCAAACGCATAGTCGTCGACTGCGGCATGAGGCAGGGCAAGGACGATAACGACACGCCGAACGATAAGCTGGAGTTCAGCCCGTCCGGTATTGACGCGCTCATCGTCACCCACGCGCACATAGACCACAGCGGACGTGTGCCGTTCCTCGCGAAGCTCGGCTATCGCGGCCCCGTTTACGCGACGAGGCTGACGGCGCGCCTCATGGACATCATGCTGCAGGACAGCGCCCACATCCAGGAGTCCGACGCGGAATATAAGAATACACGCGCGAAACGCCGCGGAGAGCCCACGGTCGAGCCTCTTTACACCTCCGAAAACGTGACCGCCGTCCTCGCGAACGTCCGCGGCGCGGAGTACGGCGAGATGATAGACGTATTCGACGGCATACGCATCCGCTTCAATGATGCGGGCCATCTGCTCGGAAGTGGCTCGGTCGAGGTCTGGGCGACGGAGAACGGCGTGACGAAGAAGATAGTCTTCTCCGGCGATATAGGCAATATAAATCAGCCCATAGTCCGAGACCCGCAGACTATTAAGGGCGGAGCGGATTACGTCATCATGGAAAGCACCTACGGCGACAGAGACCACGAGCCTCCCGAGAGCTACACGGAGAGCCTCGCGGAGATTCTCGACTCGACCTTCGCACGCGGCGGGAACGTCATCATCCCGTCCTTTGCCGTGGGCCGTACGCAGGAGCTTTTGTACTTCATCCGCGAGATCAAGGAACGCGGCCTCGTCAAGTCCATGCCCGACTTCAAGGTGTACGTCGACAGCCCTCTCGCCAATGAGGCGACGAACATCTATTCCACCGACCTTGACGGCTTCGTAGACAAGGACGCCGAGGAGATACTGCGTGACGACGGATGCATGTTCTGCTTTGACGGGCTCATGCTCTCCAAAAGCCTCGAGGATTCCAAGGCTCTGAACACTAACATGACGCCAAAGGTCATCATCTCCGCCAGCGGAATGTGCGACGCCGGCCGTGTCAGACATCACCTCAAGCATAACCTCTGGCGTCCGGAGAGCACGGTCGTGTTCGTAGGCTTCCAGTCTCCTGGTACGCTTGGACGCATCCTCACAGACGGCGCCAAGAAGGTAAAGCTCTTCGGCGAGGAGATAAAGGTCGCCGCACGCATAGTGACACTCAACGGACTCTCCGCCCATGCCGACAGAACTGGGCTCATCCGCTGGATAGACGCGGTCGATCCGAAGCCGGAGCAGGTCTTCG
The DNA here is from genome assembly GCA_045628845.1 of Oscillospiraceae bacterium. GTDB lineage: Bacteria > Bacillota > Clostridia > Oscillospirales > Oscillospiraceae > RGIG7949. The sequence goes on along the minus strand of JAZQQE010000050.1, from coordinate 408 downwards.
TCGTCCATGGCGAGGACGAGGTCGCTGCCGGATTTGCCGATACCTTGTGCGAGAGAGGTTACAGAGCCCACGCTCCCGAGCCGGGCGAGGAATACGATCTCATCGCGGACAGAGTTTCCGTCAGGGGAGTTCCTGTCGCAAGCAAGCCGAAGTCCGCATCCTCGGGAAAGGAAAACCCCGTATACGAGCTGCTCGTTTCCGCGGGAAAGAAGCTCACCGAGGTCATAGGACGAAATCGCGGCGGAGCCAACCGCGACCTCCGATCCTTTACCGAGGAGATACTCAAGCTCGTCGAAAAGTGGGACAGATGATAAGTCAATAAAGCAAGACCTTCGAAGACCCGCTTCTGGGGCCTTTATGTTATTCCGTAAAGTCAATGTGAGTGTTGATGTGCTCCTCGCCGAAGCA